>JAISES010000473.1 GCA_031263965.1 Prevotella sp.
GGCTAAACCAAAAGTAAAAAGGGAAAAATACGCTGAAAAGAGCATAAAAAAATTGCTAAGAAGTTTTTTTTCAAATCCTATAATAATATTTTTCGATAAAATTCAAACAGTTTCTAAGTATGGAGAAAACAATCTTTTATACCCCTGATATACTTACCGATCCGGAACTGCCTCTTGAAGAAGCGCAACATTGCATAAAAGTGTTGAGAAAAAAGGAAGGCGATGAAATCCTTCTGGCAGATGGGAATGGGAATTTCTATGATGCAGCGATTTTACAGGCAAACCCGAAACATTGCATTGTAAATATTATACGATCAATTTCCCGGGGAAAAAACCGGAACTTTAATATACAGATAGCATTTGCTCCGACCAAAAACATGGATCGTGTAGAATGGTTTGCGGAAAAAGCAACGGAAATAGGGATAGATCACTTTTTCCCCATTCTTTGCCAATATTCCGAAAGAAAAGAGATAAAACTTCAACGCATTGAGAAAATACTTGTGTCGGCGATGAAGCAATCGCAAAAAGCGTACCTGCCCCAATTGGATGAAATGCAGTCTTTTTCCCAATTTGTAAAGCAGGAATTTAACGGACAAAAGTTCATAGCACATTGCTATCCGCAAGAAAAACCGATTCTGAAAGAGGTTTATAAAAAAGGGACGAATGCCCTTATATTAATAGGTCCCGAAGGTGATTTTTCCGAAAAAGAAGTGGAAGAAGCAATTCGCTCAGGGTTTCAACCTGTTTCGTTGGGTGAGAGCCGCCTTCGAACAGAAACGGCAGCATTGGCGGCATGCCATGCCATTCATGTATTGAATTGGTAATTAAAAAAATTTATCTTTGTACCGGAATATAAGAAACTGATAAGTACATGACAAAAATGTTATAGCAAATTTTTTTATTTCATTGAAATAAAATCATGAAAAAAACATCAATCTGCCTGTTAGTCTTCCTTTGCCCTGTCGCCTGCCAGGCGCAAATATCATTGACGTCTGATAAACAACTGGAAAAAGAAATTATCCGGTCGGGAGTTATTCATAGCCCGTTACCTCTCGATTTTTCAAGATCGGCGGAAGCAAAAGGATTACAGAAAAAGGTGCTTTTTTCGGAACCGGTATCCACCTCTGATAAAGACTGGAAAGCATCGGGATATGGAACGGTTTCCACAACGGCTACTCTTGCCGGAAAAGAATTATTGTCTTTGAGTTATCCTGCATCCACAGGAAAACGGGCTACAGGTTCTGCATCCGATCCCGATTATGCTACATACGGCAATGCCGGCATGACGCTTGAACTAAACGGAGCCAATTGGGAAAAATACAATCGCATTGCGTTTAATATCGAGCCTGTGTGCGACGGAGCGCGGGTAGTCAATATCAACTTTATGATAGAAAACGAAAGTCCTTCTAAGAAAGAAGGGTACAACAGACAGCAGGGTTCCCATCTGATAAACCTCACAAACAAGCAAGCTAATTTGTGCTATCTGGATTTAGGAGAATATCAGCGTGATAAAGTGGTGAGAATCAGTTTTAACGTAAGTATCAAGGGAAAAGACAGGACAAGCGGAGACCGGTTCAACTATCTTTTTGAGAAAATTGAGCTTCAACGGATCGATGACCCGGAAATTATAAGCGGATGGATGCCGGGAAATAACCGGATTGTTTATTCCACGACCGGCTATATGTTGAATGATAATAAGACGGCCATTGTGAACATGGAACAAGGCAAACATAAGAATAGGTTTCAACTTGTAGATGATAAGAATCAAGCCGTTTTCAACGGGGAAATAAAGAAAGTAAAGACTACTACCGGCGAGTTTTGCGTCGCTGATTTCTCTACTTTCAACAGGCCGGGCACATATTCCCTGAAAACAGGCGATGTAACGACTCCGGCCTTCCGCATAGGAGAAAATATTTGGGATAACTCTTTATGGAGGGTAATGAATTTTATATTCTGCCAACGGTGCGGATACCCCGTTCCGGGTAAACATGGCACTTGCCATACCGACCTTTGCTCCGAACATGACGGAAAGATGATCTCATTTGCCGGAGGATGGCACGATGCAGGGGATTTATCGCAACAGGTATTGCAAACCGGAGATGTGACTTACGCCCTGTTTGAAGTGTATAATAAACTGAAAGACACGAATGAACTCCTTGCCGGACGTATGCTCGAAGAAGCCGGATGGGGATTGGAGTTTATGCTTCGCAACCGCTATGGCGACGGATTCAGGGCAAGCAGTGTGGGATTGCTTATCTGGCAGGATGGTATTTTCGGCACACAGGATGATATATCGAGTGTACGCGTGCATAACTCAGCCTTTGATAATTTCCTGTTTTCGGCCTACGAGTCCTATGCCGCCATGTCGGTCAAAGATCAAGACCCGATGCTATGTGAACACCTGATCCGTGTAGCAAAAGAAGATTTCGGGTTTGCGCTTAAAAGACATGCCGAAGTAGGCTATGGGGAATTTATCCATTTCTACGAACATAGTTACAATACATCCGAAAGCCAATATATGGCGACTATATCGTGGGCGGCAAGTATGTTGTACAAACTGACGGCCGACCCTTATTATGCGGAAAAAGCGGTTGAGTACATCGACTACACATTGGACTGTCAGCGAAAAGAACCGTTGAACGACAAAGACAAAACCAGAGGTTTCTTTTATAGGGATAAAGCGAAAAAAGTAATTGTACACTACAACCATCAATCGCGCGAACAGGTTTACATGCAAGCCATAACCTTACTCTGTGAAACTCAGCCTCAGCATAGGGATTATAATAGATGGACCGGATCGATCCGGTTATACGGAGACTACCTTAAAAGCTTGATGCAATATACCGCGCCTTACGGAATGATAGCCTGCGGAGTTTATCATGTGGACGAGGCAAATGACGAAGTAAGCTTTCAGCATTCGCATTTATTTGTCGATGGAAGCGAAAAAGAAAGATATTCTGCACAGTTGCAAAAGGGAGTGAAATTAGATAACGAGCATTATTTGAAACGCTTCCCTGTTTCATTCGGTATCTTCAATGGAAATAGCGCAGTTCATCTATCAATGGGAAAAGCCGCCGCTATTTGCGGAAAATTCCTCAACGACGACAGACTTTTACAAATCGGGCGCGAACAACTATATTGGACGGTGGGCAAGAACCCTTTCGGTCAGTCGCTGATATATGGAGAAGGAGACAATTATCCCCGGATGGATACGTTTTCGTCCGGTGAAATGACCGGTGAAATGCCGGTAGGTATCCGTACCCTGGATGACGGGGACTTTCCATACTGGCCGCAGACCAACAATGCTACGTACAAGGAAGTTTGGGTGACCTCGGCAGGAAAATGGCTGGCTTTGGTCTCTGAATATTGAGGACAAAAGACTTTATGCACCCTTTACTGTGCTACTCACAGGCTAAAAGG
>JAISES010000490.1 GCA_031263965.1 Prevotella sp.
TCAATCCTCCTTGTTTTACCCCATTGGCTTCCATGCGCTTACGTACAATTTCCATAAACTCGGCCTCTGTTACTCGCTTTCCTTCAGTCGGAGAATCCATTTTAGGTATATTTTTTGACTTTGATATGCTAACGGCGGTAGTTGTTCCCATCCGACTAACGACCTCTAAAATCAATCCTGGAGCCCCACAAAATACAATTGGCCCATCAGGTACAGGAATCTCATCAGAGAACCATATTACATCACCAACGGAATTTGTAGCTTTTGTACAAGAATAGCCGGCTATTGTTTTTTGTTCTTTGGTGATATGCCATCCACCATCAGTCATCTTTTTTGTGATAAGAAATTTTTTGTCTAAAAAATCAGTTTGTGTTACAATGGTTTTACTTCCAAAATCTTTATATGTAATTTCATCCGGAAAAGTTATGTCTACTTTCATACCACTGGTTACGGTTTCTGTTTTTGCTTGTTTATCATTAGAATAAAGGCTTTTCCCATCAAAATATATCAAAGTAAGGTCAACGCTTTGCTCAATATGGTCAGATGCATTTTGATTGATTGAAACCGGAATATTCACTACCTGTTTATATTTTACCACCAAACTTTCGGTTGTACCTTGGCCTAATGCGAATAAATAAACGCATCCAAATACCAACAGTGAAATAATTTTTTTCATAATTTAATAAATTTAGTTGTTTTTTATTGTTTTACAAGAATCCCTGCAAACTGCTTATATAAATTTTCACCTAAAGAATAATTGTATATATCACAATAGATCAATATATTATTAGGGTCATTAGTGTGTTTTTACCCATTTTAACTTTATTTTTTAGTGTTCTTTATCAAGTACTTATCACAGAGGTTCCGGAATTAGTTAAAGGTTTGTCTATCTTACTTGGATAATGCAGTGACATCCTGATAAGGTGCACTCAAATTAAAAAAAAGAGGAACCCTGTCTGCCCTGATTCCTCTTCTTGTATGTATCCGATTTTAGTTTACATATGCTAATACCTGATTCTTTTGCACTTTGGCTCCTTGTTTGGTTTCTATTTGGATGATTTTTCCCGAAGCCAGGGCTTTCACTTCTTCTATGCCGTAATATGTTTGCAAGAAGCAGATGATATCGCCTTCTTTTACTTCTGTTCCTACAACCGGAGCCGTAGATACATCATCTACATCTACCTGCCAGATAACCTGGCCGCTTACTGTAGCCTGAACAGGTTTTGATTCCGGATACTTAGCCTGTATGGTTGCCGCATCAAATGCCGGAACTTCTATTACCTGACGGGTAACGATGATTGGCGCACCTGCTTTTTCTTTTGCTTTCTCAAGATCGGCATTGAAACGTTCTTTTGCCAATCCCGACTTATAGTCACGGTATTGACGGTCGTGCATAGCCAACTCGAACAACTCTTCGTCGTCCTGACCATAGTCCCAACCGTTGTCATCCATTTCTTTGCGGTATATATCAAGAGCATCCGGATACTCATCCTGAGGATTACCAGTATAAAATTCAAGATTTTTAGACTTCGCCAGTTCAATGATTTCATCATCCAGTTTGCCCGGTAGTTTGCCTGTCTTACCAAGAATCATATTCCAGCTATCTTTGTCGATGTTCGAGAAGCGGGGTTGCTTCTGGGCCAAAGCAAATATATTCATCAATGCGATGTTCTTCACATATTGGCTGAATGGCGTTACCAATGGCGGATAACCAAGTTTAGGCCAGATATATTCTACTTCTTCGAACAACTGAACCACAAGGTCGTTCAACGAAACTTCGGCTTTACCATTGTTGCGAAGAGCCATATTAATAGCAGGATGCATTCCTCTGAGGTCGGCCATCATAGATCCCATCATACCTCCGGGAAGACCGCATCCGACAAGCAATGAGTTCATAACCTTGTTTGACGGATCGATAAAGTATCCCAGAAAATCGTCCATAAAAGACTGTGTCAAAGCGCGGGCCTCCATATAGGCGCTCATATTGATGTCGGGAACAGAAAATCCTGCATCTTTCAACATCGCCTGTATAGTGATCACGTCAGGATGAACCATGCCCCATGCCAACGGCTCGATAGCTGTATCCAGATAATCGGCGCCGGCGCGTGCAACTTCAAGCATAGAAGCAACAGAGAATCCGGGGCCTGTGTGTCCGTGATATTGAACAGGAATATTGGGATGACGGTCTTTCAAAGCTTTTACCAGTTTACCAAGGAAAGCAGGGCGGCCGATTCCGGCCATATCTTTCAGGCATATTTCGTCTGCGCCGAATTCCACCAGTTTATCGGCAAAATTAACATAATAATCTACCGTGTGTATAGGCGAGGACGTAATACAAAGAGCTGTCTGCGAAATCATTCCCGCTTCTTTAGCATACTTCACCGAAAGTTCAAGGTTCCGGGGATCGTTCAATCCGTCAAAAGAACGGGAAATGTTTGTCCCCTGAGCATATTTCACCTTGAACATCAGGCGTCTAACATCCTTTGGAACCGGATACATGCGCAATGCATTTAATCCGCGTTCGAGCATATGCGTCTGGATACCTACCTTATTGAAAGGCGCTGTCCATTCACGGACTGCCTTATTCGGATTTTCTCCGTACAACAGATTTACTTGCTCAAATGCGCCGCCGTTAGTTTCCACACGGGCAAAACAACCCATATCGATTATCACAGGCGCAATTTGTTTTAATTGATCGACGCGTGGCTGGTACTTTCCCGACGACTGCCACATGTCGCGGTAAACGAGGCTTAGTTTAATTTCTCTTCCCATAGCTTTTTTAGGTATTATACTGAAAAGAGCGGTACAGGGGACACCGTACACACTCAAAAATAATTAATTCAAATATCTGTATATCAATCTTTCAATTGCCTCGCAAATTTAGTTTTTTATATCTGAATAAAAGAATAAAACGGATACTAAAATTATCAATTTGTCATTAAAAATTTGTAATAATTCGATTTTTTTCTAAACATTCCCTATTATTGCACAGATATAAGGAAACTGAGCAATCGTTTTGATTTTTAACAGACTTGCGATTTGCTACTTAGGGTTCCCTGAATAATTCGCATATCCAAAGTTGATCAACAAGCCAATCTCTGCACCGGCAAATCTTTCCTCCAATTATTGCCGGGATTTGAACAGGCCATCCAGAGAGGAACGAAATATATCAATGCTTAGCTGTTTGCCTTGGGAAATGTACTTCATATAAATTGCTTTTAACACTCAAATATACCTCTTTTTTCCAAAAAAAGGAAATATTAACAGGCATATTTTAATGAAAATCAGTTGATTGATATTATTCAGGGAATTCTAAGAAACATTCTCCTCCAAAGCCCGCCACAAATTATCGCCGGGCACAGGGGCGGTGACATCTATCTGAACTTTTGATACAGGATGGGCAAATGATATTTTACGGGCGTGCAGGCTGATTCCTCCATCCGGATTGGAACGGTCCGCTCCGTATTTAAGGTCTCCCTTGACCGGACAGCCTATTTTTGCCAATTGACAGCGTATCTGATGATGGCGGCCCGTCTCCAGATCTATTTCGAGCATATTATATTTATCGGAACGGGCTATTAGCTTATAATGCAAAACAGCTGGTTTAGAGTTGGGTTTCTCCGCATCATAGGCATACGACTTGTTCTGTTTTTCATTCCGCACCAAGTAATGTCTTAACGTTCCTTCTGCCAGTTTTGGCACTTCTTTTACGACAGCCCAATACGTCTTGCTGATTTCCTTATTCTTAAACATATCATTCAGGCGGGCAAGCGCCTTGCCGGTTTTGGCAAATACAACGATACCGCTTGTAGGACGGTCGAGCCTGTGCGTAACACCGCAGAAAACATTTCCGGGCTTATTGTATTTCTCTTTCAGGTATTCCTTTACAGTCTCCGAAAGAGGTTTATCACCGGTCTTGTCGCCCTGCACTATCTCCGATACAGTCTTGTTTACTATAATGATATGATTATCTTCGTATAAAACGGTCATTATTCTTAGAATAAAATGCAAAGAAAAGCCTTTCGGACGAGAATTGAAAGGTTTTTCTATTAGAAACGGTTTCTTATAATTCTGAAAACTTCTTATTTTTTCGCAGCAGCCTGTACAGCAGATAGAACCCGAAGAAAGTTTTCGCCCCATATTTTAGCTATATCTTCATCCGAATAGCCTCTTTCTAACAACTTGACAGTTATATTGATCATATCGTTGCTTCCGTTACAACCGATAATTCCGCCGCCGCCATCAAAGTCGGACGCAATACCCACATGATCGATTCCGGCCACTCTGACTGCATGATCGATATGCTCAATGGCATCCATCAGACTGGCTTTGCTTTTATCTTTATTCATAAATAAATCGACAAGGCAAATTTGCGCTACACCTCCGTTTTTGGCCAAAGCCTGTAGTTGCTTATCGGTCAGGTTGCGGTCATGATTGCACAGCGCCTTTACAGAAGAGTGTGACGCAATGACAGGCTGAGAGGATAATGCAATCACATCATAAAATGTTTTCTCACTGACATGCGATATATCGACAAGCATACCCACCCTGTTCATTTCCTTTACCACCTCCTTGCCAAAGCCACTCAGCCCGTTCCATTCGGGTTGATCGCTGGACGAATCACATATATCATTAGGTTTGGTATGGCATAATGTGATATAATTTACTCCTCGGCCTTTAAACCGGACAATATTTGCAATATCCTTCCCTATTCCGTATCCATTTTCAATACCGATGAATATAACCTTCTTTCCTTCCGATTTGAGTCTTACAAGATCGTCTGCGGTGTATGCAATACCACAAACATCCTTGTTTTTTTCTACCTGAGTGTATATGCCGTCTATCAAGCCATCTATTTTTTGCACGATCTTTTGTGATGAAACCTCATCGCGTGGGCCTTGCGCCGTATAGGCAGCAAAAAATATGGCATCGAGCATACCCTCTTCCATCTTTGGGATGTTAACCTGATTACTCTCCCTTCTGCCTATATCAAATCCTTCTTTCTTAAATTCGAGAGGCGTATCGCAATGGGTATCCACAGACAACATCTTCCGATGCAATTCTTTAGCCCGATGATATAATCCGGCCTGTTTAATAATATGGTCAAATATTTTCAACATAGTAGTATCGCCTCCTGCAATATGCCCTTCCGGATGCCATTGCACACCAAGAATAGCACGATTGGGACAGGCTTCTATAGCTTCCACTATTCCGTCGGGAGCATATGCTACAGCCCTGAAACCAGGAGCAACATCTTTAACTCCCTGATGATGGAATGAATTAACAGAAACTTCCGTTGCATTTAATATTTTAAATAATTCCGAATCCTTTGAAATAGACACAAGGTGCGTTCCCTGTTCTTTCGGTTCTGTTTGCCGGTGTCTGATTGTACTGTCTTTATGTTGAGAAGTAATATCCTGATATAGCGTACCGCCAAAAGCAATATTAATAGCCTGTTCGCCACGGCAAATACCCAAAACCGGAATATTCCGGTCTGTTGCCTGTTTCAACAAAATAAGATCAAAAATATCCCGTATCGAGTCAATATCGTTTATATCGGGAACAGCCTCTTCTTTATAATACAATGGATTGAAATCTTCACCTCCTGTCATAACAAGCCCGTCAAGATTCTTGACGATATTCCTTAATACCTTACTTTCCGTTATCGCCGGAATAATTACAGGAGTTCCCCCTACTTTTAGTATTGCCCGTATATAGGTTCCGGGCACACTTGATCCGCCACTTTTACTTCTACCGGCAGACACGCCGATAAGTGGTGAATATTTTGCTTTAACACTCACATTTTCAAAGTCTGCCACCTGATAAAGCCCTGATAAATCCTGAGCTTTGATAAAACAGATACTCATTAACACAATGAGTACAAAGGATACAATGCGTCTCATTTCTTTTATATATTAGTCTATTATATTGGTATAATTTTCTTCTTAAACCAATCTTTTCCTTCTGTTAGCCGGGTTACAAGCATTGCACATACAACATTTCCGGTTGAATTGAGCAATGTAGCCGGAATATCCACTATTGCACTGATGATGAGTAACGCACCTGCAAGCTGAGGCGAGAAACCAAAAACAGAGCAAATCAGTAATTCCCCTGTCATTCCGCCACTGGGAATCGCCCCCATTACCGCACCTACCAGCAAGGCTACACCTATGATCATAAAGATGTTTGAAGAAGTAGTAAGCTCTTGTCCGAAAATCGTAAGCAGGAAAATTATTTTCAGAACACCTGCCATTACAGAACCATCTTTATGAATATTTGTACCTAAGGGAATAACCGTTTCGGCAATAATATCAGGTATTCCCATCTTTTTCGATGCCTCAATATTTACAGGGATACACGCTGCGCTGGAAGATGTTGCAACAGCAGTAAGCGAGGGAGTCAATATATTCTTCCAAAAAGCGAGAAACCCTTTTTTCCCTCCGGCCAACAGTACATATATGGAATTTAATCCGAAAAATGCAATAGCAGTAAGGATAAGATAAAGAATAAAGACATGCATGTATCCATTCAATACTTGCCCTCCCAGCCTGCCTACCGTATCGGCAAAATAACATCCCAGCCCCAATGGTGCAGCCTTCATAATAATGCCCATCATTTTCATAATAACCGAAGCTCCCGAATTCAAAAAACCGGCAATAACCTTGCCTTTTTCTTTGGAATAAGAAGTAGCTAGTCCCAGAAATGTAGAGAATATGATTAATGGCAATAGATTAGACTTTGTGAAAAGCAGATGAAAATCGGATACCGTAAACAAATTGACAAAGACTTCGGCCGAAGATAATTGTTTGATGGATTGACCGGGTAAAGATGCCATGAGATCGGACTTGCTGATTCCCCCCAATGGATTATATATCAATGTAAAAACATATGCAACAATAGCGCCGGTAATAGCCGTGAGCATGAATACAAAAATAATATTGCCTATTACTTTGCCTACCATATTGGATTTCCTCATATTATATATAGAAGAGGAAACGCTCAGTAAAACAAGGGGCACTATGAGAACAAACATTAAATTAAGAAAAACATCCCCTACAGGCTTCACAACAGCAGTAGCCTCTCCAAAAAAAATTCCGCATAATCCTCCGGTAAGAATGCCACAGAGCAGAATCAGCGTAAAAGCGTAGTTCTTTAAGATATTCATTGATAAATCTAATTTGAAGAAACAAAAATAGTTATGAATTATAAGAAACTGTTTAAATTTCAGCGAAAAATATTATTTAGTAATCAATAAAAATCAATGACGTGTTTATAGGGTCGGTTATTCCCGTCATTGCGAACCGCTTGCGGTGAAGCAATCCACTGCCCCCACCCCGGCCCTCCCCAAAAGGCAAGGCTGTTAAGTGCTATATGGTTCGATTATAATAAAACACAGAGTGATAGGAGTTCTTGAGGGGCAGAACAAAACACGCACTTTTTTATTATGAGTGAATGTGTTTGTACATAAGCGTTTATGTGAAAGCATTGATAACAGCATACTGGTAAAACACTGGTTAAATACTGGTACAAAACGGCCCGAAATTGTTATAAATAAAGCACTTTACTGGTTACTGGATGGTAAACCGCTAAAGTGCTTCTTTTTTAGTGTACACTTTTTGCACACCCGGCGGGTCGAACCTTTTTTTTCGATTTTTCAGTATAACTGCTTTTGAAAATCCTGATAAATCTAAAATTAGTTTCAAATCAATGATTTATGCCCTTATTTTGTAATTTCCTGTTTAACGAAAAAGGGGATGCTGATTTCTTAGTTTTCCCACCGGGTGGCGCATCGTTAGATGCGAGTTTATTTTGTTTAGCCTTTGAGCCTGCTACGGGTCGCACAGTAAAGCGGGCGCTCAAAGCATTTTTGGTTCCTTTT
>JAISES010000496.1 GCA_031263965.1 Prevotella sp.
TGATTATAAAGGTAGCTTCGATACAGGCTGCCCGTATGCAGATCTATTTTATCGACAACGATGATTACTTCAAGCGTAAGTATACCATAGCCGGCGATGATAATGTAGAATTCGGCGACAACGACGAACGCAGTATTTTCTATATAAGGGGTGTCCTGGAAACTATAAAAAAGCTGCGCTGGATACCGGATGTGATTGATTGCCACGGTTGGATGACAGCATTGACCGGACTATATATCAAAACAGTATATGCAGATGATCCTTGTTTTAAGAATACTAAAATAGTTTACTCTTTGTACAATGATGATTTCAAACAGCCTTTCAATCCAAACTTCATTGATAAATTAAAGTTTGACGGAATAAAAGACAAGGGCATAACCGAACTCAAAAACGCTGTTGATTACGAAACTCTTTCTAACATTGCCGTTAAATATGCAGACGGAGTCATTCAGAGCGAAGAGTCTATCAATAAAAACATTCTGGATCAGGTAAATAAAACAGGAAAGAAATTCCTTTCTTATCAGGGAGGTGTGGATGCTTCGGTGGATGCAATCAATGATTTTTACGAGAATCTTTAAAGTATCTAAAATAAATTTAGAAAAATGCTGTTTTATTTCATGAGAACGGCATTTTTTTAGATATTTGAGGCCAATTAATTTAAAGTTAAAAATTTATAGATGAAAATTAAACTTTTACTGAATCTTACAATAGTTCTTTTTGCTATTGCTTTTGTCTCCTGTAACGATGATCTTGATACAATAGGACGTAATATACAGCCTGGCGGCGACGATATTTCGGTATATGTCGACACAGTCGTATTGACAGCAAAGACTGTCTCCCTCAAAGATTCGGTATATGCCCGTCATGCATCGGGTTTGTTAGGAGAATATATCGATCCTGTCTTCGGTAAAATAAAATCTGACTTTTTAAGTGAACTGTATTGCCCCGAAAAACTATCGTTCCACAATAAGACAACATCTATAGACTCAGTATTCATGGATATAATCTCTTATAATTTCTATGGGGACAGCATATCCCCGGTAGGGATAGCGGCATATCGCGTCGATAAAAAAAACCTGGAAAAGAATTTCTTTACAAATATCAAACCGGCAGACTATTGCAGTATGAATCAATCTCAAGTTATCGGACGAGGTGTTTTTACCATAAAAGATGCGGATGTATACATAGATCCGGATACATACCGTATAGGCAAAAGATACCGTCTTTCTGCCAGCAATTCCCTCGGAAATGAGATTTATAATAAATGGAAAAACTCAGAGGAGACATTCTTCAATTCAGATTCATTAAGGCAGTTTTTTAAAGGAATCTATGTTACGACAACCCTGGGCTCCGGAAGCCTGATAGATGTAAACACAAGCATTCTACGGATATATTACAGATATACGGGACGCAATAAGGCTGATACGGCAGACTCTACCTATGTAGGTTTATTCAGGCTGCCAACAACAGAACAAGTTATACAGTTGAATCAAGTGCAAAATACGATCCCTGACGATCTTTTCCAAAATAGCGATACCCGCGCTTACCTGAAAAGCCCGGCAGGAGTTTGCGCCGAAGTGACCATTCCATTAAAAGAGATCATGAATAAAGCAAAGAAAGAGAATGTTACAAACAAACTCAATTCGGCTACGTTTAAGTTGAAAGGATATACTGAAGAGGAAGAAAAAATGGGAATGGCCCGAAGTAGCAACCTGTTGTTTATAAATAAGGATTCTTTAGTTAATTTCTTCACTAAAAGCAATAATAATAAGGCTGATTCTAAAACCAGTTTTATCATGATACCGGATGCAACATCAAATACTTATAATTTCAGCTATTCAAATATCGCATCTTCGGTATCGAACAATCTGGCAACCATGGTTAATTATTATGTAGACTACTATAAGGATAAAGATAATGTACCTGATCTGAAATTCTTAATACTACCAATAACTGCTTCTAGCCAAAATGAAACATCAGGCTACTCTCAAGTATTAACTTATACGAATGTATATAATCAGATGGCTCCTACATCTGCTATTCTGAGAACAGATAAGGAGAACATGAAGATGGCCCTGATATTTAGCAATTACAATTCTGCCAAAACGAAATAAGACTAAGAAACTGTTTTCTTCTACTTCTATTATTTCAGGTAGTTTCTTCTTGCCGTCTAATCAATGCGTGGAGTTAAGTGAATTTCTTTTTTTAACAGATCAATAATTAAGTTATATCCGGTCCAGAATTGTATCCCGATAGAGCCGTCGATGCCATTGTTATGGGCTGAACTGTTGAATGCAGATGCCTGTAACGTTACAGGAATATTATTCTTTATAATGTCCCCGATTCTCAATTCGTATGCTTTTCCATGATAGACCGGGGTCGAATGTCCCAGACTTACGGTCGTTCCCATAGATTCGGGTTTGAACCCTGTTTGTAGCAACTGTTTTTCCCTGACAAAGTTGCTAAAGGCAATCAGGTTATAATTAGCGCCTGTGTCGAACAGAAAATTCCCCATGACCGATTGCATTTCTGTTATCCCCAACTCGGAAGGAATAACAATAAGAGAGCGGTGTATCCTGACAGGGATTGCAATAGCATCTCCGGCAGAATGATAATCTCCGAAACTATACAGATATATTTTTTGATTGTCGAAATCGATTTTTGTAATATACTTTTTTATCAGATTCAAACCGATAATACCGTCCAGATTGTTGCCGATTTTATCAAAAATAGCCATATTCTGCCCGGTAAGGGATAACGAATCTGATAAATGTACTGTATTGGCGGAGGTTATGCTTACTTGTGTCCGGCCTCCTACAATATTTGTTTTCTGGGTATAATTCGCTTTTATACCCAACGAGTCGGCCAGCGATTTTCTTATAGCCATGCCGTCGGCTCCTGTGTCCAGGAGGAAAGACAGAAGACGGTCGTTGCCGTTCAGTTTGACGGGCAGAACAATAGACTGGCCCTTTTGCCGGAAAGGTATGACAGCCGCCAGTGATGATTTTCTGTATCTGCTTTGTCCAAACAGACGATCGAAATAGTCGATGAACAGGATTTTATTTTCACTGTCGAGGGCAATAATGCTTTCCTGCGGTTTACTTTGTCGCAATATGAATCTCACATTCACATATATCGTATCCTTGCCGGTTTGTACAGAGCTGGGCAATAATTCAACAGATTCGAAGTTCACATGCTGCAAGATTGTTTCCAATAAATTATCCGCACCGGCGCCCATATCCGTGCTGATGGATATATCTTCGGAAAACGTCTTTTTAATCAGCTTTATATCTTTATTTTTCAACCCTTCGCCCAGTGTTTTAAGCACCGATGGAATGCTGTCATTATTTGCCCGGCAATAGGCAGGCATCGGCAGAAAGGTTATAATAGCAATGACAGTAATGAGTTTAATGTGTTTCTTAAACATCTGACAGGTTTAATAAGGAGGTGTCCCAAAAGATAGGATTCCAGTCATTGCGAACATAGCGAAGCAATCCGGAGAGTGCTGATTATAAGTAGATTGCTTCGGGATGTCGCCCTCGCAATGACGTGTAAAAGACCTTTTGAGACAGCCTCGGTTTTATTTAGAAGTGATTATTCTTTCAGTGCGTTGTTTATTACTGCTCTTATTTCGTCTGACGATGGACGCGGAGCATCTGCAAAGATCAGTTTTCCATCTTTTCCGACCAGAATAAAGCGAGGTATCCCCGATATCCCATATGGCTTTTGAAGGGCTTCACCGGCCGCATCTCCGGCAAAGATCTGAATACCGGGCAATTGTTCCTTCTGTAAGAAATCCATCCATTTTTTCTTATCTCTTGAGACATCTACGCTCACACCCATAAAGACCATATCTTTATTATCCTTATACTCGGCTTCCAGCTTTTTCAAAAACGGAAATTCCCTGCGGCACGGGCCACACCATGTAGCCCAGACGTCTATATATACTACTTTGCCTTTCAAATCGGACAAGGCTATTTCTTTGCCCGATGCATTGGCAAACCTGAAATCTATGGCATCCTTTCTCTCCGTATTTTTGTTCAATGATGCCTTTATGTTTTCCCACTGTTCCTTCTGGCCTGCCGTAATGACGTACCCCTCGTATTTACCGGCATATTCGGCAAAACTGGCGGATGAACGGTTGCTCCCGGCCAGTATAACCGCCAACTCTCCCTTTATGGTATCGTTGCTTATTAAGCCCGAATCGTCACCACCCAGCAAATACGAAGCCGGATTTTCATATCTTTCTTTTTTTTGTTCATTGATCAGGCTATTGTTCAATTTTACGCCAGTCATATATCCCCACATCAGCAGGTTCATACCGACCGGATAGTTCAGCAAAGAAAGATTTTTTGTCAAAGCAGGCAAATCGATATTTTTATAATACCCGATAAAGTCATTATCTTCAGGATGTTTGCTGCGCGGGGTCTGGATAAACACCAAAGCCATGCATAGAAGATCGTTTTTCATGAAATCCCCGAACGAATGGTTAAAGTCGGCATTCGGTGTATTTGCCGGAGGATAACTGCCTGTTTCTTTCAGCTTTTCTTCGAATAGCGGAAAAAAGTCTTCATATGTGCTGTTATTCTCTCTATAATAAACGGCTTTGTCTTCCAGCGGAAGAATAAAATCGTGCCAACGTGCCATCTCTTTATTTTCGGGAGTATTTTCGCCTGTAAGTTCATAACTGTTCTTCGAAATGCATACATTCAGGCAGTCGCCGGGTTTAAAGTAAAATACATACCTGTTTGCAACGGTAGAAGGCGAAAGCCCGATAACATAATAACCCTCTTGCAGCGGCTCGAATGTAAATGAGAAAGCTCCGTTTTCCCCAACGGGCGACGACGCTACCTGATGCAACGCACCGCCGGCTATATTGTATAATTGAATGCTTTTAGGCTTTTCGCGTTGCCATACTCCGTTGATAACGGAAGTATTCGCGGCAATAGCGTAACCTGTGGCCGACAGCATCAGCAAGAATATGAATATTGTTTTTTTCATATTTGTCATTTGTTTATACTAAGAAACTGTTTAAATTTTAGTAAAAAATATTATTACAGGATTAGAAAGATTCGCTATAAAATTTAAACAGTTTCTAAATCAATTTATCGTATATATATAGAATGATTTCCAGGCGAAGTAGTTAGATTTGCGTTTCGCATTCCTAAGCATAATATACCGGGCTGTAACCGGAGTATTGAACGAAGCATACACAAATTGAAGGCAGTTATTGAGGCTACCCGCAAAAATCTCCTGCTTGTTATTGAACATTGCTTCCGTAGCATAACATATATCATAGTACTCTGTTATCATACTTGTGGCGTTATTAGAGGCTAAGCTCCAGCCGGTAATATTTTCCACTTCCCGACCCAAATCAATCACAATATCCATAGCTGCGGGTACGCTACTCGTGAGGGAAGTAGCGCCCGTGCCAAATATATTGGCAGGACCGGATACGTTTACTTCAGCGCCGGTGATAGCATTTAAATAGCGTGCAACATATTTGCTCCTGTCCGCCTGACTTGTTCCAAAGCCTGGATCGGAAATTTCCGTTGCTGAGGTTAATAAGGTAGTGGTGACGTTACCGGCAGCAGCGATATTCAGGTTCAGGGCAGTATAAAAGACCTTTTGTTCATCGACAATTTGTACATTGTCTGCTTGCGATATCTTTATGGGGATCAAATAACTGCCGGCCGGAAGGTTCTTGCTTTCATCGGCATATGACAATAAGCCCGAAAAAGTAGATGTGCCTTGTGTCATTTTTACCTGTACCGGATTAAAGCCCCCCGGCACAGCCAGATAATTCGTTCCATACTCTGCATTGTATGCGGCTATGAGCGAATTATCTACTTCCAGCGTAATATTGGCGGTTGCATCCAATGCATAATACTGAGTAGAAACAGAGAATGAAATTGTATTCAGATCGAAGATGTCATTGACGGCAGGAATATTGGCGAAAGACATATTCCTCAATGCCGTGTTTTTAAACAGAATCCCGTTTTCCTGGGTCACATTGACTGTCACATAGCATATCCGTTCGTCATACTTGATTTTGGTATCCAATCCCGAAGAAGTAAGGATACGCAGAGGAATTAGATAATTCTTTTTCCCCACCTGACCATTTAGCCCGCTAAGCGTGGACAAAGATTCCTTATAAGCAATGGAAACAGAGTCTTTGGAAATTGTTTGTCCCTCAGCGATTGTTAACGTGCCCTGCTTCAATTCCAGATCGTCATTCGAAAACGGATAGTAATCGGTTTCATTCTTTGCATTGTAAACATCTATCAATGAATTATCCAGTATTACTTTCACCTTCGTGGTACCTGTTACGGGCAATGTGGAATGAACCGGAAACTTTACCAATAGCGTATCGGCTCCTTGCGTCCCATCGTTCACAGTCTGGGTAATGACATAGTTAGCCGTCCGGTCTTTGGCTTCGATATAGACTTCATTAGCCGCATCGGAACCTGTATTTTTCCCGAAATCATCAATCTTATTTTCGCATCCGCTAAAAATACATGCCATTGACAATATTGCCGGAATGCAGATATATTTATTCAGTATCAGATTTTTCATACTATCTCCTTTTATTTTTTCTTATAATCCAAACCTACAATCTTACCCATGCCCGGCCAAGACATTGTTACCTGGTAGCCATCTGCCCGCGGGTAATCTTCCAATTCTTTATCCGTAGGGTATTTGGCGATTTCCAGTTCACCGGTCAGTCCGTCTTTCAATGTAAAGATTTCCAGTTTACCCCCGTTTTCCTTGCCTAGCGACGGATTGAAGGTCGCTACCGCCAGTCCTTTTTCCAGGGAAGCCGGGCAATCGGCACTACGCTGCGATTGCGGAAGCAGATATTTAAATGCAGTAACCTCATTGTAACCGTCGCGGATAAATTGAGACGTAATTTCTGTTTCTACAGCCGGACTTATCGATACATTGGCACGCCAGACCTTGTTGTCGTTGGTTACATAATAGACGTATGGATTCTCCGGATAAGATAACGGATAGTTTACCATGAACTTCATGTTGCCGATAGCGCTGCCGGATGGAAAAACGGAGGCTCTTTTCCTGTTATCCACAGCCACAGGCGATGTAGCATTACTATTAATCGAAAACCGGATATATTTATAACCGCCACTTTTCAATTTCATGACAGCACACCCGTCAGGTGCTGTTAAAAGACGGAGTGTTTCATCCATATATAAGCAGTCTTCATAGTCCGGATCGGAGAAACTGAACGCTCCGCCGGCCGGTTCGGTTCCAAAGTTATCAGCAAAAAAAGCATTTGCAAAAGTATTAGTAGAGGTGGAGGAGTAAGCCAGTATGCCATATTTGAAGCTATGCGCCGTCTTGTCATAAAAAACGGATGAGAAATACGAATTGACACTGAGATAAGGTGAAGGCTCGAACCGGGGGCCTTTAGGCCATCTTTTACCACTCTCTATCACAGGCGCCACATTGATAGGATTAGCGAAATAACGTGCAGGAATAAAGAATTGATATAAAAACCAGTTCCCTTCCCCTGCATCGTTTACATGGTACATCCATGTTTTGCGGCCCTCAGAATCTGTTACTTTTATTTTTTTTGCTATGATGCGTTTTCCCTTCTGTATATAGGCGGTATCCAGATATGAGCTTTTTTCTACAGATGCTTCGATGTCGTAATCGGGCGACCACGAAAAGTCTATTGAACTGAGACGCGTCGTATATTGGTCGGTCAGCAGCCAAACAGCATATCTGGAACCATCCGGTTTATTAGCTGTCGGAGCCCCGTTAATGGACCAGGTTGCCGAGGTTGCAATATCGATTGGTTTTACACCATTGCGGGGAATAGTAGATTCTGTTTTTGCCAATACATTTTTCAACAAGCTGAATTTCTGTTTCGATTGCGAGAAACTGACCACATCTATTTCGAAACCATTTTCTGCTTCACACAATGCGAGGTATCCTTTCAGGCTGGGAGACAGCGTGAGGCTGAATGCTTTCCGGTAAGAAATATCCGTTTGCGTATTGCGCGCTTCAAAAAGCAGGGTTACGTCTCTCCCGATAGGCGGGGCTACCTCCTGCTTGAAAGTCAGGCCTTCCTGGAGCTGAGTCCATCCACCTTCGGGTGTGGCATAATACCATTTATAAGTATACTCTCCTTTGTCGTCTCCATGAGAGAATACCAACCGGGGAGTAATTATTAATGTATCGCCGAGTTCGGCGTAGTATATCGAATTGATGCGATTGATCGAATCCAGGAGGTTTATATCCGCATAATCGTAATTGCCCTTATCTTCGTTGCAGGACAGCAGGCATATCAGGACAACGGCCGATATTGCCGCCAATAATTTATTGATGATCTGTTTCATATTATCAATTATTTTTTATATACCGGTAACTTCAGTTAGAACCATGTGCTGTTAGGAAGTGTATCGGACAGTTTTTTACCGTTCTCATCCAGTAAAGATTTTTTATGCTGTTGTTCCCAACTTGCAATATATTGGTTGACCATTATGATGTAGCCATAGGACAACTCGGAGGGAAACCGCTCGAGGACAATATTCATATACGTTCTGTCCGGAACGCCATCTCTATCCATATCCAAATCTTCTTCCGTAGCGTCAAAGTAATCTTCTGTCAGACCCAGTGCCACACAAATTACCTCTAATTTGGTTTTGCCGAACTCCCCGAAATATTGTTTGAGAACCCTAGAACTGTTCTCGTCCGCCCAAAGCCTGGGTATGCCGGACTTGGCATCGAAATAAATATTATACTCGATACCGGACAGATTGGAGCCTGTCTGCGTTTGGGTATAATCTACATGAAAATATTCATTCGGAGTCAGCCTGAGCCGTGCCAGTATAGTCGCCGTTTTTATCCTTTCCGTATTCAGCAGCTTAACATAGAGCGTACCGGTAGTTGCATTCGCGGGTATTACCGAAGGCATAAAGACTACATCCGTCCCTTCCACAGCAGACGATTCGCCGGGAATAAGCGTTACTGTAACCGCCCTGTCGAAAGGAGCCGGATTCCCCATTATTTTTACCCCTATCCTGATCACGGAATCTGTCTTCATCTGCTTATCAAAGCCGAAATCGATTTTCATCCTGTCGGGGTTAAGGACATTGATCTTCCGATCAATAAGTTCTAATATGTCCAAAGAGGCATATTCAAAGTAAATCCTGTCTACATCTTTATACGTAGGTAAATCGTCGTAGTTGCAGGACGTTACTGCCAAGGCAATAACAAATATGGCTGATATTATCTTTTTCATTGTCTTTTCTTTTTAGGTTAGATATTTTCCTCGGTATCGGGAACAGGTGCGGCATAAGTGTTGGTTCCAACCGCAACGGATCCCTCTCCGTTTCCCTTAAACATCTCCGGGCTTTGGAGTCTCTTGTGATAGAAATAGACTTGTCCTTCGCCAAAAAACTCACGGTAATATTCCCGTGTCAGGTGCGCGCGTATTTCACTGTCGGAAGCGTCCACCTTCAACAAATAGTCTATGTTTAATCCCCTGTGGCGGAGCACTTCATTCAACAGATTGATGGCAATGTCTCTTTGTCCGCTTTTAAGAGCGGATTCCGCCTGTATATAGTACATTTCGGAAACGCGCATCAACACCTGCAGGCTATTGACGGCAGGAATCATTTGAGACTCTGTTTTATATTTATAGGAAACATAAGAGGCATCGGTAGGATAATATATAGTCTGGATAGTAAGAATCTCGGAAAGATCCCATTGCCATGCCCTTATATCGAGAATATCTCTCGGGCTGGGATTTCCCGCCTGTACCTGATTGCTGTATTCCTTAAAAATGTTCTTAAACAGGTTGTTTTCGTTTACTACGTAAACTTCCTTAAGTATATTATCACCTAAATACAGGTTTCTCGCACTCGATTTGGAATTGATGTTGTTGATGCCGAATACAACCTCGGAAAAGAAGATATAATTACGATATTCCACCATCTTGCTTATATTTACCCAATGGAATATTTTGTCTTCTTCGATCCGGTCGGTTATTTCTTTGGCCGCTGCGGCAGCCTCGCTGTCTCTGCCGAGGTATTGCAATATACGGGCTTCCAAACCTTTCAGGGCATAATAGTTCATCCTGCGGTTCCTGTTTTTATAGAAATCCTCCCGAAGATCGTTCGTAATGCTTCCGGAGCCGGCATCCTGTATGGGATCTTCTTGCAGCAACTTTTTAGCTTCTTCCAGGTCTTTAAACAGGAAATCGAGATATTCACCGGGTGTGCAATATACATCGTCTTTATAACCATCATGGTTCAGTGTAATATTGGCGGACCTGTTATAGGGAAGTACCTTATCTGTCGCCCCGGCATTATAAGGACAGAACAACCGGTACAGGTCGAAATGCAGGTAAGCCCTTAGTCCGTAGGCCTCACCCAGCAGGATGTTCCTGTGATCTTCCGACATTACGGCTTTCGATTCGTTTACCCCTTTGATGTAGTTATTGATATTCAACAGGGTCTTATACGCATCCGTCCAGATGCCGGTCAATTTTTTCATGGGGCCGGCTGACCAATAACTATGTGTCGACAAATTGTAAAACAAGAGCGGCACCTCATCCGAAAAAGATGAAGTAGGGTAGAGGTAATAGTGCGCCATCAATTCCACTGAGGTTTGCGATAATTGTCCTCCATAAAGGTTCCCGCCAGTCATTTGCCGGTACAGGCCATTCAGCGCATGTTGAATATTGTCCTCAGTCGAAAATTGCTTTTCCTCCAGCACTTTACCTACCGGATCGACATCCAGCCAGTCGTTGCAGGCATTGCATATTAATGCCAACAGGATAGCCGCTATATAAATCTTTTTATTTTTCATATTCAATTACTCTTTTAGTTTGGTTATTATCAAAAGCCGGCTCTTATACCCATAGATACCGAACGGGCGAAAGGATATTGCGTACTTCTTTCCATCCTGATCGTGCTTAATCTGAAAAGATCGCCCACAGAGATATTTACCAGCAGGTTTTTTAATCCGGTTGATTTCAGCCATCTATCCCTGGAGAAATCCCATGATATCTGGCCGCTTTCGGCGGAAAAATAGCTGTTCCTCTGGATAAAGCGGGAAGACACCTGTGTGCCCACAGGATTTGTGACATCGTCTATCTTCTTGAATTGCGCCACATCACCGGGTTTCTGCCATCTGTCGTACAAAGCCCTGCGGTCTTGATTATAGACGATGTTAGTAGACGAGATGTTTTCCACTTTGCTGAACAGATCGCTGTTGAACTTGTATCCTCCCAGATTGTACCGGAAATTAATGCCGGCTATCAGATTCTTATATTTGAAGCTGATACCGAATATACCATTTATGTCCGGTTTTGAGTCGGCCACCACTACACGGTCGTCTAAATTATATATATTAGTCGGAATACCTTCTTTTGTCAGGAACACTTCGCGGCCGGTAGCAGGATCGATACCCAACGAACGAACCGCCCACAAAGCCGTAGGGCTATAGCCGTCCTGGAACCTGACCAGCGAATTCTTATTGAGTTCTTTGGTCAGAGATCTGCCGTCTGCGTCCTTTTCCGTTTTAAATGCTTCGTTCAGGTTGTGCAGGGCATCACTGAATCCGCCATATTTGCCGTTGTATGCATTACCCGTCAGGCGGACGCTCAATGAGATTTGCTTTGCGGCGTTATGTATAATGTAATAACCTACTGCGAACTCAAATCCGTGGTTCTGCACATATCCCATATTGACAGGGTGCCTGGATACACCGGAAGACAGTTTTTGATCCAAATCTACCACCATGGGGTCGGTTTTAGTCCGGTAGACGTCTATCGTAGCACTCACCCTGCTGGTTACAGCATTGATACCGGCACTCGTTTTGGCTACTACTTGCCATTTCAGGTCGGGATTGGCATATCCTGACAGGTAAGATGCTGTCCCGAAAATATCATTGCCCGAATAGTAATCATAGACATTCGTACTGAAGTTTGTTACATTCTGGTTCCCATTGATACCATAAGAGCCGCGGAATTTCAATTCTTTCAATAGTGTCCAGTTTTTGGCAAATTCTTCCTTGTGAAGGTTCCAACCGGTGCCGATCGACCAGAAATTCTGAAACTTGCGGTTACGGCCGAAGGCTGTCGTTCCATCGGCATTGTAGTTAAAATCGAACAAATAACGATATTTGTAATTATAATTGAACGCTATCAGAAACGATGCCTGCCGGTTGATCGACTCTGAGTAACCGGGTCGCGAATTCTCTTTATAACCATACGAATAAGAAGGGATGCCTTCTACTCCGCCCGGGAATCCGGTAACCATATAGGATTCGCCTTTAACTTGTCTCGATTGGGCTGAAGCCCTTCCTGTGAAGGTCAGGTTATGGGCATTCTGTAACAGAAGGACATAATTCAATGTAGTATTTACGTTGTATTGCCAGTTTTGTCCCTTGGAAGAGGAATATTCGCCCTTTTGAGTATAATCCCCCCTGCCAATGAATGAAGTATGCTTAGGGTCTTTAAAATCCACTCCGTCGGATGTAGTGGATTCGATACTGGCAGAGGCCTGCCAGCGCAACTGTTCCGAGATGTACCAGTTGAAAGACAGGTTATTGGCTATAGACTGGTTCTTCGTGTCATTTCGTGAAGCAAGCATGGCGTTATACAGGGGATTATATGAATCCGTTTTAGGGTAATTCTCATCGCGTTTGTAACTATCCAGCACCATAGGGATAGTTCCATCGGCGTTTTGCATTTCATAATACGGATTCGCTTTCGCAAAAGAAGAAAAGTCGCTGGCCCACGCTCCTGTATGCCCGTTGGTAAAGGTAGCAGTCAGGTTATTGGAAATGCTGATATTGTTTTTCCGGTAGGTCAAGCGCATATTTCCTCCGAAACTCTGACGATAGGAATCTTTCATAACTCCTTCGTCATTTTTGTAATTGACGCCCACCTGATAGAGGAAACTGCTGTTACCCCCCGAAACATCCAGTGAATGAGCCTGAGTCAAACCTGTCCGGAGCGGGACTTTCAACCAGTAGGTATCGACGCCTCTTTTTACTTGTTCCAAATGGGAAGTATAAAGGGCGATTCTATCCGAATTTCCGGTGTAGTCGTTTATATCTCCGTAACGTTTGGCCAGTACCTCATATTGAAGTTTCTCGGCGGCATTCATCATATTGTATTCGCTCAGGTCGGCTGTAGAAATCCTGAAAGTGCCTCCATAATTTATTTGTAATTCGCCGGCTTTGGGTTTGATGGTTTCGATAACCACGACCCCGTTGCCGCCCTTCGATCCGTAAATGGCCGTGGAGCCGGCATCTTTGAGTATCGTAATAGATTCGATGCGATTGATGTCCAAGTCGTTCACTATCTGGAGAGTTGTTTCGAACCCGTCCAGGATGAACAATGGTTCATTCGGATTAGAGCTCTGGTCATTCAATACGTTTGTGATATTCATCGTAGATCCTCCGCGCAGGGATATATTTGCCAGTTGGTTGGGGTCGGATCCTCTCAGGTAGTTCTCTGCAATATTGAAAGCAGGGTCGAGCGTGGCCAACGATTGCAACACATTGATGTTGCCCACCGACAATAGCTCTTCACGATCTACCGTTTTATACGATCCTGTGAATCCCAGTTTATTACGCTGGATGATACCGGTTTCCACCACCACTGCGCTTAATTCGGCTTCGGAGGTTTCCATAACTATTTTGTAGTTAGTGACGCCGGCTTTTAATTTCATCTCCATGGTTTTCATCCCTACGTATGTGAAGACTAAAGTTTCGTTCATACTTCCGGTTTCGATGCTGAATGCCCCATGTTGATCTGTTGCTACGCCTTTGTTAGGCTGCGATTTTAGTTTTACGGTAACTCCGATCAGGAGTTCGCCTTCAGCGTCGGTAACAGTTCCTGTAATGGTAATTTGTTGTACGGGAGCCTGTTCCGTTTGCTCTTTGTTTTTCTCCGCAACTATATCTTTCGATTTTGATATAAAAACCTGCCTGTCGGAAATATAATAGGTATTGTTTGTATTTCTAAATACCTCTTCCAATATTTTATCTATTGTCTGGTTATGAATGATAACAGAGACTTTTTTTGTTACATCCAGGTTTTCATCGCTATAAAGGAAAATGTATTCACTATTCCTTTCAATTTCGGAAAATACTTCTTTTATTGTTTTATTTTTCAGACTGAGGCTTAATTTAGTTGATTGCGAGTATGTATCATTGGCATATGACACACCCGCTCCTACTAAAAGCAAAAAGATCATTATCCTCATAATTCTCTGAATTAATCTGGTATTAGCACTTTTTGTGCTAACCCTATTCATTTTTATCATATATTTGTATAGATTTAATTGTTAAATAGTTGGTGATTTTAACGACTTGAATCTCTCATCGGATGGTATCGCCAAATACCATCCGATACTTTTTCCGGTTATCTTCTGTCCATAGGCTTTTAGTTTGGGGTTTTAATTAGTGTTTCTTTATAATATATTTGTTATCATAGTGTTCAACCTCAATAGGAAAAGAAAACGACAGACCATTGAATATGTCTTCCGGATTGTCCTTCAAATCCATTTTTCCGGAACATCTGAAATTCCGGGCTTCTTCGCTGCATATAATGTCTGTTCCATAATAACGGGAGAGGCGCAATGCAACATCGGATAATTTTTGGCTCTCGAATATGTATATGCCGCCGATCCAGGATGTATAATATGTTGTATCTACTTTTACAACCCGGCTCTGTTCGCCGTTATACTCATACATTTCGGATGGTTTGAGAATAATTCCGCCGGACAGATTATTTTTTTGTATTTTCACCGATCCTTTGGTAAGTACGACTTGTTTGTTCCTATCCGATGCGTATGCCATTATATTGAATCTTGTGCCTAACACCTGAATATTCATGTCGTTTGTTTTTACAATAAAAGGTTTGTTTTCGTTGTGCGATACATCGATAAAAATCTCTCCGTCAACGTATATTTCCCTCTTTTTTTCAGAAAACTCGACCGGATATACAACCCTTGTTCCTGCATTGACTGTTAATTTAGTTCCATCGGACAGGGTTAGTTTCGATCTTTTACCTTTAGGTACTATCAGTTGGTTGTATGTTGCCGATTCTTTTTTCGAAACTTCTTTTTGAGCTATTTTTATATCAGTGGAGTCGTAAACAATATTGGTTTCCGTTTCATCAATTTTTATAGTCTTATCTTCCGATAATATGATTTGGATGCTTTCATTGTCGTCTGTTATGGTATTTTCTTGTGCAAACGACAGGATATCCTTAGTTTCATTTATTGGGGATATGGACTTAAAATAGGGGAGAGCTATAAATAAAATAATGATGCTTGCAGCAGCGCAACTTCCTATATAAATTAATTTTTTATAATTTTTTTTCGTGTGATTGGATATTTGAATTTTATTCCATAATGCAGACAATTCCGGATTGGAAACAGAATTGTCATTATATTTTTCTAATGATTCCAGAAAATCTTTAGCGGAACAAAATGCCTCCCAGTTTATTTTGTCTTCTTTTTTCAGGCCTTCCCAAAATTCAATGTCATTTTTGTTTTTGATAGAAGAAATAAAGAAGCCGTCCTGAAGAAAATCTTCAAAAGCATATCCTGAATAGTCAGTGTTTAGATGTTGATATGGCATAAAATAGGTCTATGAAATATATACTCCTAAATAAGGGACTTCGGCAATCTTATTTTATACTCACTTTTTATTCTTTTTTTAGAAAATTATTTATTTTTTCTAAAGACCGTTGGATCAGGTTCGGAACAGATTGGTAATTTCTATTAAACGTTTGCCTTTTAACGGCTCATTTCCATAAAGATATTGGCTACATCACGCCGAATACATTAATAATCAACATGATTGTCTTTGCCGGCCGCCATATTCCCTTCGGGCACAGTTTCTTAATAATCAATAAAGATGAATGACGTGTTTATAGGGTCAGTTCCTCCCGTCATTGCGAGCGAAACGTAGTGTAGCGAAGCAATCCAGTTACTTCTTTCCGGATTGCTTCACCTTTCAGGCTCGCAATGACGAGCGGAATAGAACGTATTTTTTAACAGTTTCTTAAATCCTTTACAAGTCCTTATTTCCTGAATATACTGAAGTTTACACTGCCATAAACCCTTTTATCTTCGAAGAAAGGCAGATTGGAAAAATCATAATCTTTCGGATGTTCTAAAATAAAAATACCTTCGGGTTTTATTATATCTTTCACGAAGACTAAACGGGGCACTTCTTCAAAGTTTTTCAGATCGTACGGAGGATCGGCAAAAACAAGGTCAAATTGTTCTTTACAGTGTTCCAGATAGCTGAATACGTCCATTTTGAGAAGAACCATTTCCGATTGTACCTTTAATTCTCCTTTCGTTTTCTCAATAAATGCCGAATGATTGAAATTTTTCTCTACACAAATTACTCGCGGACATCCTCTGGATATTAGCTCAAAACTGATACCGCCTGTACCTCCGAATAAATCCAAAGCTGTAGTTTCTTCCCAGTCAATACTATTATTCAGCACATTAAAAAGACTTTCTTTAGCCAGATCGGTGGTTGGCCTGGCTTTGAAATTTTTGGGAGGATCGAATCTGCGGCCTTTATATTTTCCACTTATTATTCTCATAATATCAAAGATAGTAAATCGAGAGGAGCTTTCTGTGCATCATCGCTCCAAAAATATATTTCACTGGGGGCATTTGCGAACTCTATATTCTTAATATAATCGTGCAGGCGGCTGATTATAAACTTGCCGGCATTTCCCGATATGTAAAGATAATCCTTTAACTGGTCAAACTCATACTGTTCCCATAATTTGAGAATAAAATAGAGTTGATTGTTTACCGGTTCATTTTCGTATGAAAGGCAATGAAGTAACTTCCCATTCGAAAAACAAATAATATCCATAAATTCATCATGGAAATTAAGGTGCATTCTTGATCCGTTTTCATTTCCTCCTCTTTTCCCAAACAGGTTTATCAGAAGGTTGGCGTGATGATAAAATTGAGGAGTCCACAGATTTCTGGAAAGAAACCCGAAAACCGTTTGTTCTATGTTGAATAATGAAATAATATCCTGGTTCTCTATTAAACCCGATGATAGATGCCCCACTTTTTCTACATGGGTGAAGTTGTACAAATCCTCCTTCTCTTTAGTATCGAAATATGAAGCCGGAACCAGATCGTAGTCTTTTGAGACAAATATGACATTTGTTTGCCTGAATTGTTGAGTGAGAAAATTCAGATCGAAAATAGTTCGTTGAATATTATCCGGATAATTGTCATTAGCCGAAAAAGTAGTTTCCCGCAGGCAAAAACTCTTTCCGGCGTTTGGGTCGGATATAGAGAACATAAAGCCGTTCGTTTTGATGCGAATGGTTAAGATATATTTCTCTGATTGGCCGAGATCTATATTTTCGGGTAAGAACATATTTTAGAATTTCTTTATACAAAGTTAGAAAAAGATATTTTTATCCACTACTTTTGGTAATCAATTCGTCTTTTAACCAATTATGATCAGTAATTTCTTCAAAGAAAAAATTAAAATCAACTTCCCGTTTGAGTTAACTTCCGAACAGGAATCAGCCCTTGACAAGATTGTTGATTTTTTGTTTTTACAGAAAGACGATTCCATCTTTTTATTGAAAGGTTATGCCGGTACCGGTAAATCATCCTTGCTGGGAGCACTTGTTAAAACGATGAGCGAGTTTAAGCAAAAGACCGTATTGCTGGCTCCCACAGGACGGGCTGCGAAGGTTTTTTCCTCCTATGCGAATCATTCCGCTTTTACTATTCATAAAAAAATATACAGGCAGCAGAAATTCGCAGGCGATTATGGAAATTTCGGACTAATGGACAATCTACATCAGGACACTCTCTTTATCGTGGATGAAGCGTCCATGATCAGTAATATTGGAGGCGATTCGGTATTCGGAACAGGCTGTTTGCTCGATGATCTTATTCACTATGTATATTCCGGAGAAAATTGCCGTCTGCTACTGATCGGGGATTCGGCTCAGTTGCCTCCTGTCGGGGAAGAAGATAGTCCGGCTTTGCAGGTTCCGGTGTTGGAAGGCTACGGGTTGGAAGTAAAAGACGCTATGTTGTCGCAAATTGTACGGCAGGCCGAGAGTTCGGGTATATTATTCAATGCTACGAATATACGTAATATATTGAATCGTGGCGAGACAGAAGATTTTCCGAAACTGGTTCTAGGTAAGTTCCCGGATATTGTGAAAATATCAGGTGAAGATCTGATAGATGAAATTTCGTCGGCCTACGATAGGGATGGACTGGAGAATACAATGATAATATCGCGGTCGAATAAGCGGTCGAATATTTATAATCAGGGTGTTCGAAACCGGATATTGTATCGCGAGGAAGAATTGTCGGCAGGCGATATGCTGATGATAACAAAGAATAATTATTATTGGACAGAGAAAATAGAAGGAATAGATTTTCTGGCTAACGGAGAGATTGTAGAAGTGTTGCGTGTGCGCAGTGAACAGGAACTTTATGGTTTTAAGTTTTGCAATGTCCTGGTAAGAAGCATGGACT
>JAISES010000369.1 GCA_031263965.1 Prevotella sp.
ACATTCGCAATAATATGGTCGGGGCAGTTTTTCTCTATGCTCAGCAGCTCTATTGTGGGGTATGCAGTCGTCTTTTGGCTGACCATGAACACAGGTTCGGCCGAAGTGTTAGCTATGGCTATGCTGGCGACCTTGTTGCCATTTATCGTTTTAGGCCTCTTTACCGGTGTATTCGTTGACCGGTGGGACCGCCGCCGCACAATGATACTTGCCGACAGCTTTGTGGCATTTTGCTCAGCCATTCTTGCCGTTTTATTCTTTTTCGGGAAAATAGAAGTATGGGAAGTCTATATCCTTTTGGCTCTGCGTTCGGCAGGAAGTGCCTTCCATGCTCCCGCCATGCAGGCATCAGTACCGTTGCTTGCACCCGAAAGCGAACTGATGCGTGTAGCAGGAATCAGTCAGATGATACAATCAGTCAGTAATATTGCCGGTCCGGCATTGGGCGCCCTGCTTGTTGCTTTCTTCGATATGGCATCTGTTATGCTCTTGGATGTAGTGGGCGCTGCAATAGCCTGTACCTCACTGATGTTTGTAACAATACCGAATCCTGAAAAGAAAGAAAACGTGACTCCAAATGTCTGGAGAGAAATAAAGGAAGGAGTAGGGCATATGTTTCATGACAGGGGCTTATCATATTTGTTGATCTGCGTTATCATCATAACTTTCTTTTTAGTGCCTACGGGCGCCCTGTATCCGTTATTAACTATCGGGCATTTTGGAGGAGAGGTTTTTGAAATGGGCATAGTAGAAGTTATGTGGGGCACAGGTATGTTGCTCGGAGGAGCCGTTGTCAGTATCAAGTTTATGAAAACCGTCAACAAGGTTGTGGTTATAAATCTTATGACCATCATTCTGGGAGCTACTTTCTGGATAATGGGCATGTTGCCCACATCTGCATTCATTATATTTGTTATCCTCACCGGCATAAGCGGACTGGTAGGAGCCATATACTGGAGTACGTTTGTCGTTATTCTACAAACAAAAATAGAGCCGGCTGCTCTTGGCCGTGTTTTTTCTATTTACGACAGCATCAGCCTGCTGCCCTCCATTCCTGGCCTGCTGGCAACAGGATTTATAGCCGACGAAATAGGCTTGCTTAATGCTTTTATCATTGCCGGAATATCCATGACAGCCGTTGGCGTGTTTGCCTTTTTTATTCCGTCGATAACCAGACTGGGACATACAACCAAAGGAAAAGGGGCAGAGGAAGAAAGTACTCAAGAAAAGACATAAGAGTTTTCGCTTTATTCCAAAAGTTTATATCTTTGTGCTCCTGTAATTTGAATATAAACAATGTCAATCAGTAGTTAAAATAGTCAAGTAGTTACCAGTTGCTTCGCAACTTAGCAGTAAGTAGAATTATAATTTGGCGAAGCCGAAAATATTCAAAGATTTAAAAATCGGATTCTTAATTTTTTAACTACTTTAACTCCTTGACCTCTAACTCGTGAAGCGAGTGATGACTTCTTTGACCACTGATTCGCATAAATAACATCAATATGTTTGAAAGTCTAAGTAACAGATTAGAACGCTCGTTTAAAATCCTGAAAGGTGAAGGTAAAATCACCGAAATAAATGTAGCGGAAACACTGAAAGACGTACGCCGCGCATTATTGGATGCCGACGTAAACTACAAAACAGCCAAGCAATTTACCGAAACCGTAAAAGAGAAAGCTCTCGGACAGAACGTACTGACTGCCGTGAAGCCGGAGCAGTTGATGGTGAAGATAGTTCACGACGAACTGGCTGCCCTGATGGGAGGAACAGCCGCCGATATCGACCTGAAAGGCTCGCCTGCGATTATCCTTATGTCGGGGCTTCAAGGTTCGGGTAAAACTACCTTTTCAGGTAAGTTGGCTAAAATGCTTAAATCCAAAAAGGGCAAAAATCCATTGCTTGTAGCCGGAGACGTGTATCGTCCTGCCGCTATCGAGCAATTGAAAATACTAGGTTCTCAAATAGAAGTACCTGTATATTGGGAAGAAGGCAACAAAAATCCTGTTCAGATAGCACAAAATGCAATCAAACAGGCAAAACACGATGGTCACGATCTGGTCATAATAGATACGGCAGGACGTCTGGCGGTCGATGAAGAGATGATGAAAGAAATCACGGCAATAAAAGATGCCGTGAAGCCAAACGAAATTCTCTTTGTGGTAGACTCCATGACCGGACAAGATGCGGTTAATACAGCCAAAGAATTCAACGACAGGCTTAATTTTGACGGGGTTGTACTAACCAAGCTCGATGGCGATACCCGCGGCGGTGCGGCATTGTCTATCCGTTCGGTAGTCGACAAGCCGATTAAATTTGTAGGAACAGGCGAAAAAATGGATGCACTGGATGTATTCCATCCCGAACGTATGGCCGACCGTATCCTGGGGATGGGAGACATCGTTTCACTCGTAGAAAGAGCACAGGAGCAATACGATGAAGAAGAAGCGCGCCGCCTGCAAAAGAAAATCGCGAAGAACCAGTTCGATTTCAACGATTTCATCGGACAAATACAACAGATCAAGAAAATGGGTAACCTGAAAGACCTGGCATCAATGATTCCGGGAGTAGGTAAGGCTATCAAAGACATGGATATAGATGACGATGCCTTCAAAAGCATCGAAGCTATTATCTATTCGATGACTCCGAAAGAAAGAACAAGCCCTGAAATTCTGAACGGTAGCCGCCGCCAGCGTATCGCCAAAGGCAGCGGAACATCCATACAGGAAGTAAACAAGCTGATCAAGCAGTTTGACGAAACCCGTAAAATGATGAAGATGATGACCCAGATGAAGGGCGGTAAAATGCCGAAGATGAGGAGGTAATACAAACAAAAGAGATAGAAGAGGGTGTGTCAAAAGGGCTTTTACACGCCATCGCGAGGGCGACAGTCCGAAGCAATCCCTTTATAATCAACACTCCGGATTGCTTCACTCCGTTTGCAATGACGGGATTTATATCTTTTGGGGCAGCTCCTTTTTTTTTCAGAAATCATAATACATATTATCGTCTTGCGGCTCTTCGCTCTTCTTGCCCTTATTTTTTATGATGTTGAACTGATATGAGAAGCTCAGCATAAAATACCGGTTAACCGTATTTGAACGGGAATCGGACATATAATTTCCGCTAACATAGCGTTGGATATTATTCCTGTCGTTAAGTATATCGAAGAACCGGAGCCTGAGGGTTCCTTTCTTGTTTCTCAGGAATTTTTTATCTACAGAAGCGTTCCACAGCACCTCTCTCTTCTTGAAATTGTCTTCGTAACCCGAATAATAGGTGAAATTCAACCGGCTTTGAATAGAAAAATCATACGGTAATTTCCATAAAACAAAATGCTTCAGGCCATATGTAGTGGTATTCCTGTCCTCTTCTCCCGCAAGGTTATTCCGTGTCAGGTTATATGAAATGAAAGCCATAAGGTTAGTTTCGAATTTGCTTGATTTGAATTTTCCCGAAACAGATTCATTCAATACAACATTGTTGGTTATCGATTTATCGCCATTAGAAAAGCCGATATTCTTATAATAGCTTACATAAGTACCATTATTGACAGAAAACTTCTTATTCCTGAGCGGGGTATTATACATCACATTCAGATTGGCCCCCATATTTCCATTCACATTACGGTATGTATTCGTAGAATTTCCCTTTTCATCGATAATCGAATAGTTGACGGCATTATTGGATGTATAATTAAAACTTCCTGAAATAAACAGGAAACGGTTGGTTTCATAATCCGACTTCTGATAATATGCATTGAAATTGTGATTAAACCCAGGTTTCAGATTCGGGTTTCCATAATATTTCGACATAGCGCTGACAATTACCGTGTCCGGAGACAACTGGCTGATGCCTGGCTGGTTTGTAGTGCCCGAATAATTGAAATCGAGGCTGGTATTATCGTTCGGTTTGTAAGAAAATTTCAAATCAGGAGAATAGTTCACTACGTTCTGTTTCAGATTATCAATAATAGAATCACCAATATTGACCTTACTCCGCGAATAGGAAGGCGAGATATTAAGACCGACAGTGTATTCATACTTTTCTTTAGTAGTCTGGAAGTTAAGGCCGATATTCTGATTGACATACCGGTTCTCAGTTTTGCGGGTATAAGCCGTATCGATAATGGTATAATTTCCGTTTCCGTCCTTCTTCCGGACATTACGATCCCTGTCCGAATCGTTATTATTCACCGAATAGGCAAATTGCAATCGCCGGTCTTTACCCATTGGCTCTACATACGAAAAAGAAAGATTGTAACCGTTCGTTTTACTTCCGGTCTTCGATAGCTGATCTATTATTTTATCCTCGGTCCCATCAGAGTAGGCCGTACGGGAATAATTTGACCCGTCACTATCATCGTTCCTGATAGAACTGTTGAGAGAGAGGCTTACTGTACGCCCTCTGTTGTTCAGCTTCCGTCCGATAGTCAAATAGCTGTTTACATTGTAACCATCTCCCTTCGACAGGGAAACGGATTGGCTCGACGTTGGATCTTCTTTGGTCACAAAAGAGAGGTTTGAAGAAATATTATTATTTTCCGAATTATTGAAACCGGCATACGACCGGGCATAAACAGTAGTCAGCGAATCGGGGCGCCATTCCATATTCAGGCTGAAATTCAAATTCTCCCTTTTACTGATCGCAGACATATTATTCTCTGAAAAACGGTTAGCCGGAGACCCATCATCTTTTTTCAGGAAAGTTTCTGTATTCGTTTTGGTATCCATCCGGTTTCCGTTGTTGGAATAACGCAGGCTCCCTCCCAGCTTAAGCTTCTCCGATGCTTTTATCTGTGCGGAAACCCCTGCATTTTTATTCTTGTCGATACCGTTATCCATGCCTGCCGTGTACTCATTATCGTTTACATTATTCATATCTCCGACAAGTGAAACCTGATTCTCGCTACGCATAAAATTCACCATCGCTTTGCCGGCGTATTTATCGTCGCTTCCATATCCGGCTTTTATATCTCCAAATATGCTTTGTTTCAGTTCTTCCTTTACTACAAGATTTATAACCTGTTCGGGATCTTTATCTTTGAATCCTGTTATCCTGGATTCTTCGGAAGTCTCCTTGTACAATTGAAGCTTTTTGATCATATTGGCCGGAAGGTTGTTCAATGCCATAGGTATATCGTTCCCGAAAAATTCTTTTCCATCGACCAGTATCTTTTTCACAGGCTTTCCGTTTGCTGTAATATTTCCGTTTGCATCTATCTCGATCCCCGGAATATTCCTGACCATATCCTGCAACATATCACTTTCCTGCGAACTATAAGCTCCGGCAGTATACTCTATTGTATCTCCTTTCACCACAATGTCAGGCACTTTAGCTTCCACAATGGCTGCTTTCAGCATATAACCGGCTTCATGCAGAAAGATACTGTCTGAAACATAAACCGGATTAACCGGAGAGATATTAAAGTTTTGTAAAAAAGTTTTATATCCTATAAAAGATACTTCGAGGATATAATTTCCGGCAGATACGGGCATCCTGAATTTCCCTTTTTCGCCGGTTGCCATCCCCTGTACATAAACACTATCTGAAGATAAAATCCTTATGGAAGCCGAGAGGATAGTTTCTCTTGTTTTTTCGTCATATACAGTGCCTTGCACATATCCTGCCATGTCTTTTCTACCGGTCTGCGCAACCACAGGCAGGCTAATAAAAAACAGGGTGAATAAAATCAGATGCTTCATCCGAAAATATAATTTTAGCGATGCGAAGATAACTTTTTTATTGTAGAGTATAAAATTGACGGAATTCGTTAATGAGTACAATATCTTATGTCAAAAAAAAATGTTTACTTTGTACCTTAGTAATAAGAAAATAATAAAATGGCGTTTTTGAAATCATAAAAAAACTCCTTTTACTCTTTTTACTCTGTGTTTTAATAAATTGGAGGGTGTGTCAAAAGTCTGTCATTCCGTGCCTGACACGGAAACAACGTTCGGCGGAGCCAATCCCCGAAAATTAACCATTGTTTATCAGGGGATTGCGGGTCAAGCCCGCAATGACAATCAATTTAAAAAGGACTTTTGACACAGCCTCATGAATAGAAAAATGACCATGTTATTTTTTAGAACTTATTTAGAAACTGAACGTAAAAAAGAATCAAAGGTATAAATATGTCGGAAGATGTTTTTAAGAAAATAGTCTCGCATTGCAAAGAATATGGTTTTGTTTTCCAGTCGAGTGAAATATACGATGGACTTAGCGCTGTTTACGACTATGGGCAAATGGGGGTTGAATTGAAAAACAACATCAAAAAATACTGGTGGGACAGTATGGTATTGCTGCACGAGAATGTGGTAGGTATCGATTCGGCCATCTTTATGCACCCTACTATATGGAAAGCTTCGGGGCACGTAGATGCATTCAACGATCCTTTGATAGACAACAAAGACAGTAAAAAACGCTATCGCGCCGATGTGCTCATCGAAGACCATTTGGCCAGGATAGACGAAAAAATAAACAAAGAGGTAGAAAAAGCCGCAAAACGTTTCGGAGAAACTTTTGATGAAGCGATGTTCCGCCAGACCAACCCGCGCGTATCGGAGAATCAGGCTAAACGGGACGAAATACATTCCCGTTTTGCAAAAGCTTTGAATGACAGCAATCTGGAAGAACTTCGCCAGATTATTATCGACTGCGAAATAGTAGATCCGATCAGCGGAACACGCAACTGGACAGATGTGCGCCAGTTCAACCTGATGTTTGCTACCGAAATGGGATCGACTGCCGACGGCGCAATGAAAGTTTATCTCCGTCCAGAGACAGCACAGGGTATTTTCGTAAACTTCCTGAATGTACAAAAAACAGGACGCATGAAAATTCCGTTCGGTATCGCACAGATAGGAAAAGCCTTCCGCAACGAGATTGTCGCACGCCAGTTTATTTTCCGTATGCGCGAGTTCGAACAAATGGAAATGCAATTCTTTGTTCGCCCGGGCGAAGAACTGGACTGGTTCGCTAAATGGAAAGAGGTGCGCATGAACTGGCATAAGGCTTTGGGCTTTGGTGATCATAAATACCGTTTCCACGACCACGATAAGCTGGCACATTATGCAAATGCTGCTACTGATATAGAATTTGAGATGCCGTTCGGCTTCAAAGAAGTGGAAGGAATCCATTCCCGTACCGATTTCGATTTGAGCAGCCATGAGAAGTATTCAGGTAAAAAACTGCAATATTTCGACCCCGAACTCAATAAATCGTATACTCCGTACGTTATTGAAACGTCTATCGGTGTAGACCGCATGTTCCTCTCCACCATTTCGTCCGCTTATGCAGAAGAAGAGCTTGAAGGAGGCGAAACACGCGTCGTATTGAGATTGCCGGCAGCCCTGGCTCCCGTTAAACTGGCTGTATTGCCTTTGGTAAAAAAAGACGGGCTTCCCGAAAAAGCGCGTGAAATCATTGACAGCCTGAAGTTTGACTTCAAATGCCAGTATGACGAGAAAGACAGTATCGGAAAACGCTACCGCCGCCAGGATGCCATAGGAACCCCGTTTTGTGTGACAGTAGATCACCAAACACCGGAAGACAATACGGTAACAATCCGTTATCGCGACTCTATGGCGCAGGAACGTGTCGCTATCGATAAATTATCGGATATAATATCAGATAAAGTCAGTATGAAAAAATTATTGAAAACCATAGAATAATAAACATCATATAGAATGAATGTATATGGCTGTCATTTATAGCAAATTAACCACGGAGTTTCACAGTGTAAAAAATCACGGAGTACACAGTGTAACTCCGTGAAATTAAACTCTGTGTGACTCCGTGGTTAAAAATATATATTGTGAATGCCTGTAAACCAATATGATAATACTCTATTAAATATAAACTCTGATGAATTATAAATTATTTGCTTTAATCTCCCTTTTTTGCTCTGTTGCATTCTCATCTTGCACTTCCACCGACGATTATGGAATAGATGTGGAATGGAAAGAATATAACGAAAAGATCGTGATGGAAACCGCGGCTAAAACTACAGAATATACTCCGCTTGCATCACTTAGTGGTAACGGTAATGTATATTATAAATACGTAACCGATTTCGTCCCTGATGAAAAGTCAAGCCCATCGACAAAAGTAACAAAAGACGGTAAACCTTATTCCACAGACAGCGTCACTGTAAGATATACCGGCTGGTATCTCTTGAAAGATGAAACAAAATATACTTTTAGTACAACTGAGGGCGAGTATAACGGTGTTCCCAGGACTTTTCAGGTTGGAATTAATATCGGTAGTAGTATGGGTGACATGGATGGCCTTGCTACCATGCTGCAACATATGAAAGTGGGAGAACAAGTGGAAGTCTGTATCCCACAACGGTTAGGACATGGTTCCCTTTCGCAAACATATATTCCAGCTTACACGACCTTATGGTTTAGAATAAAACTACTAAAAATAATCCCAGGTAATAAAGGCGAGTGGGAGTAAAAAAAACTAAATAAAAAAGGAGTCTAAGAAAAACAGACTCCTTTTTCATTTTATATCAAATATCCTTGTAGAAGGTAAATTTTGCTGACGACATTTGATCATTCCACCTTACAGAATGGCTAAACAATCCTCCGCTTTTTAATACGTACGGTTGTAAAGTGCTTATTTTAATTTGTCCACTTACTCCAGTTGGAGTATTAGATGTGAATCCAGATTTTAATGTCAAAGACTTACCACTTTTCTTAGTATTATAGTCTATATGTTCAAATATGGTAAGTGATGCACCTGAAGGAAGAGATACCCATTGGCTTTTTACGCACGAAAAATTAGCAACTATAGATGTTATCATATCATTTAAATTTAGAGGAATGCCTATCTTGTTTGGATTTCCTAAATCAGGCACATCAATTTGAAAAATACCATTGTAACTATATACACTTCCCTTGTAATCTTCATCCTCATACAAATATAAACTCAGACTAGCACCCGAAGTGCTCTTTGTGGTTAGAGGCTGAGGCAGGCATTTCTCAACACTTTCAAAATCATCATAGTATGTAACCTTACCATCTTCATTTACAACAGTCGCTAATTGTTCATTCTCCATTAACTTATAATAAACTACTCTTACCTTCTCATCATTAAAAATAGGGATAGAATCCGATGAATAGTGATATGCTGAGGAATATAATACTTCATTATAGGTAAATTCCAACTTAAGAGTTGGGTTTACTTTCTCGTATTCACCTTCGTCACTTTGACACGAGAAGAATAACGAAACTAATACCAAAACATACAAATTTAATTTTTTCATTTTAATAAATATTTAGTTAATAAAACATGATCATATCTATGATCATTTATATATTTGCAAATATAAGTATTTTTTTAATAAATAAATATTAAAAATAGTAAAATTAAAAAATGAACACACTATTATTCTTAGGAAATCTGGGTACCGGAGAGGTAATAATTATAGCCATTGCTGTTTTATTACTATTCGGAGGGAAAAAGATACCCGAACTGATGAAAGGGATCGGGAAAGGGATTAAAAGCTTCAAAGATGGAGTTAACGGCTTGGAAAACGATATCAACGGCACAGAAAACAAGTAAAACATACCCTCTTCTTTTATATATAAGTGACCGGCAATGGCTTCGTCATTGCGAGCGAAATGTAGTGTAGCGAAGCAATCTGTAAGATTGAATACGGCTTGATAAAACGGACTAAAAGAAGCTAAACGTTTTGGATTGCTACGCCTCATGGGCTCGCAATGACGGGAGAAAATAAACGATATTCAACTACAGATTCGCAGATATAAGTTATCAATAATAATTATCACAACATACTCTCTGTCATCCTGAGGAACGAAGGATCCCGTTTCTCCAAAACAAATATACACGAGACGCTTCCTTCCGTCAGCATGACAAAAACGAAAATAATGTCGCATTAAATTGTTTTCATTACTTAACATCACTGCTCATTAGCCGAATGAGAAAAGTAGGCCGGAAAACAGGCAACACTCTCGTTATGATAGCGGTCTGAAGCCGAGACCGAATAATAAAGCCCGAATTCACCCGTAGCCACAGGAAAAGAATAGCTATCGGTTCGCAGACCCGTTGCCAGTATGCTATTCGGATTGTCCCTGTCGATATTTTCCGTAGAAGACACATAAACCGTGTATGTAAAATCTTCGTTTTCATCGGGCGTATTCCATTTTATATTCAGCAAACCATTATCCTTATAAACCTGTAAATCGAGCGGTGAATCCGGCGCAATACTATCCAACCATGTCAATGGAGGCAACTTGGCCGGAGTCGCATAATAAGTCCCTACGGAATCCATTACTCCTTTCAGATTACTCAACAAATTTCCGGCTCTGAAATACGCCTCTCCCTTCACTTTATTTTCCCGTATATACTCTATTTGACCGGTAATATCCTGTAATGGCCAGTTTAGCTCGTCCATCTGAAAAACACCTAATCCCGGAACAATAGTCCTGCCATTGCTATTTGCCACCCAATCATCAAGGAACGGGTAAAAATTCCGCCCCCGGTAATACATCATAGGGAACAGAAGGTCGTGTTTCCCGCTTTTCATCCAATGTCCTGCATCCTGGAAAACAGTCTCATAAGCAGTCCAGCCATCATTCGGGGAAACAGGTAATACCCGGTAACGCCCCAAAGGGGAACTGCTTACCTGCACCCATTTTTTAATCGATTTTACCGTATCATATACTTCTGCTACCAGTCGATTGATATTGTTGCGGCGCCAGTCTGAAAGCTTTTCGCCATTCCCGTATTGCCTGAAAGTATCTTCATCCGGAAATTTGCCTGTATTGCAGGGGTAACGGATATAATCGAAATGGACTCCATCTACATCGTAACCGGATACAATTTCGGATACGATAGACACGATAAGATTCGTTGTCTCGGGTCTGCCCGGGTCGAGATACCATGTTTCATTAATCAGTTTATAGTAATCCGGCTTATTTTTTACAGGAATCGCTTTTCTCCTTTTACCTCTGCCCGTATATTTCATTTGAGCCCTTTCCATCGTATAAGTAACTATCCACGCATGGCATTCGAGCCCTCTTTTGTGACATTCGCCAACAACAAAAGCCAAAGGGTCGAAATTCTCCGCATGATTGAAATACGAACTTTCCGGCTCTATTCCCGATTTATAGAAGACACTGCCCTGTGTACGCGTTTGAAATAATACAGTATTGAAATTCTCTCTCTTCAACACATCCAGTATGTTCTCAAGCTCTTCCTTCTGAGCAGCCACACTTGTTCCTTGTGTTGGCCAATCCAAACCCCAATTGGTAGTGAGCCACACTGCCCGTACTTCTGTTGCAGGCACTTGCGAAAAAGAAGCGATGGAAAGGGAGAAAAAAGTAAAAAGCAGAGAAATAACCCTCATAATCCACTGAAGTTTACACTTGAAAACAAGAGTGAAGGCAATCTCCATGAAGATGTTTCGCGGGGATCGTTCCCTGCTTCTTCCAGATTTGCCCATAAATCAAGTATATTTCCCGTTATATTCATTTCGCTGACAGGAATAGCCGCTATTCCGTTTTCTATTAAAAACCCTTCTATTCCAAAGGAAAAGTCTCCGGTAGTAGGATTACTGTTTCCACCGTTGAATCCGGTTATCCAGATTCCTTTTTGTACCGATGAACAGATCCCGTCAAAGTCGCGGTTCCCCAATGTAGCTTGGATAATAGATGGAGACGCTATTGTAGGAGCCATATTCAGCTTTTTCGAATTGTATGTGTCAATGAAATATGTTTGCAATACGCCCCGGTCAATAATCACCCTATCCATCGTAGCAACGCCCTCTCCATCAAACCATCGCGAACCGAATGCACGCGTAATGTGCGGAGTATCCATCACTGTCAGTTTATCCGATGTTATTTGCTTACCAAGCTTATCCAACAAAAATGAGTTCTTTTGTTGAAGAGCTGTACCGTACATTGCCCCAATCAAAGGAGAAAACAGGCGAGAGGCAGTCGTATTATCCAGCAGCATATCGTATTTTCCCGACTTCACTTTCTGCTGCCCTATTTTTCTCAAAGCCCGCTCCAAAGCCTTTGTTCCGATCCCTGTTTTCTTCAAGTCCGTCCAATAAACAGAGTTGTCGAACCAATACGACTCGGCACGGGCATCGCCATCTGTCTTCAGCGAAACCTCAACGGTAAGATTATATGCCGTATCAGTCCCCTCTGCCTCAAATCCGTTGCCGGCAATCATATATTCGGCTCCTACCCCATCGTCATACGAAGAAGAAACGGAGATAATACGTTCATCTGTCCCATATATTTCTTCTACAGCCTGCTTTGCAACAGCCAGTTTATCGTCAGTAGATAAATTACTGAACGAAGCATCAGACAAATCCAAGTCCTTCCCATCGGGTTTATAGTACCTGTCCGGATCGGGTAATTGCCTGAAAAAATCCTCCGCCAGGTATTTTGTTGAAACAATTCCTTCTTTTATAAAAGATTCCAGACCGGACTTTTCGATACGGTTTGTAGAAAATGAACCGTATCTGCCATCTACAAACAATTCTATATACAGTTTATTTTCCGTACTCTGATGAAGGCGATCCAACTGGGTATTCCTGTATTCAAACGAGTTGTTATTTGCTGTTATCACGGATACACGGGCGTTTTGGCAACCATTTCGTAGAGCCAGTTCCATCGCCCATATTGCAATGTCTTTATGCTGTTTTGCTATCATATTCTATCTTTTCGAGGACAAAAGTACTCAGAAACTGTTTAAAATTTAAACAGTTCCTCAGATTTACTTAAACAAAGGGAATTAATACAGACTCTTCCAGTTGCATATCGGGATAATAAGACATCTTGGCTTTACGCAAATTGTCCATACCCATATCTTCCTCCCTGTTGATATATGTAAATCCTGAAGCTTCGTGTTCTATAAACTGCTGGTTGATCATAGTGTAAGCCCCTTTCATTTCACCGAAGGCTTTTTCTACATGCACAACAAACGTGTCGGCTGTCAGCGACTCTCCAATGGTAAATGCAACGATCTTTCCATTCACTCTGATAGCTCCGCCACGCAGTTGAAGGTATTCGAAATTCTCAAGCATGATCTTTGTCGCTACGTAGTCATACCGTTGCGAAAGATCTATCTTCATCGTATTTACATTTTCCCATTCGTCGAGCATAGCCGCGCATTCGTCCAGTTCGGACTTCGATGTCAGAGGGAAATAAACCCAGCCGGGATTATCTGCTTTAAAACGGTTGATATGATTGCGTTTGCTTTGCAGTTTTTTACCCGACAGTTTTATCAGTTTCTCCGATAAATAGATGTATTCATCGTTATTCCTGTCCGGCAGGCGGCGGAATTCTCCCGGGATTTCCCGTTGAATGACCTCCCACATCTTATTCGAAATACCCTTCATCTGGAAGGGAATACGGTTTTCCTCCGCGTCCTGTACTATCAGTTCAAAAGCATCGCGTACAGGCATCTTACCGATAGGCATCATGTAATAAAGCTGCCCGTCCGAATCCTGAAAACGCAGGAAAATGGTGCGGTGTACAATGGCGAAGACTGTTTTGAACTTTGCATTCCACGAATACAGGTTTGCGAAGCAAAAGTCGCAGGCACGATATGTATTGCCTTCAAAACAGGCATCAATAGCCTTTTTATCAGAAAGTGCAATATGCTTAAAGTTGATCATAAAAATAAGAAGGAATTATTTCGCTTAACAGAACAAAGCTAATACAATATTGTTCAATAGCAATGACCTTGTCCGTACAGATATAACCCTGTTTAGAAGTTTTATGCAATATTAAGCCGACAAACGAAATGTTTTTGATAAATTTGTGTACCAACAGGATATAGAACCTGGGAAATCTTTGAAAGAATAGAGTTTATATTTAGTAATACCGGTCAGTGGCTTGATTATATTTAAAAAACATGTTCAATTTCTCTCGTCATTGCGAGAAGTGCAACGACGAAGCAATCCGGTTGTATTTTTCCGGGCAGCTATAAAGGCCTGCCCCTACTGCTAACCGGCCAATTTTTGGATTGCTTCACCGCAGGCGGTTCGCAATGACGAAAGAATACGAAAATATAAACCAGGCTATCTTCAATCACGGATGCGCATGATTTATAAATATTTATAACCGGCAACTTGAATTTAATAAACATTATATAGAATAAATGTATATAGCTGTCATTTATAGCAAATTAAACCCTGTGCGGCTCCGTGTTTAAAAATATATACTGTGAATACCTGTAAACCAATATGATAATACTCTATTAAATATAAACTCTAATAGTAAAACAGAAAAATACCTGTTTAAAAACATAAAATAAAAAATATCTATCAATCATTTATAAACTATATTTGCATCGTTTTTGCAAATCAGAGATTACAATTTAGGTATATTTAAACAAAAACTATCATTCACTATATTTTTCGGACTATCAAAAGATCAACCATATGTCATCAGAAAAGAAAGGCTGCATATCCGAAATCAAATCCCATACCGGCATCAATGTAAACCGTTGTTACCAGTGTGGTAAGTGCTCGGCCGGATGCGCCGTCAATGAAGAAATGGACTTCCCTCCGAGCGTCGTTATGCGGATGCTACAGACCAACGACACCGGAAACTACGGCGAAATACTGCGTTCCCAATCCATTTGGCTGTGCGTTTCCTGCCAGAACTGCCTGACTCGCTGCCCTATGCAGATAGATATTCCCCAACTGATGGATTATCTTCGCGAACAGGCATTGGAAAAGGGCACGGTGAACAAGAAATCGAAAAAGATTATTTCGTTCCATCGTTCATTCCTCGATTCGGTTAAACATACAGGACGGTTATACGAAATCGGACTGGTTGCCGGATACAAGATGCGTACATTCAACCTGTTTCAGGATATAAATGTGGCTCCGGGCATGTTTGTAAGAGGCAAACTGCCGTTGTTGCCCGAAATGGTAAAAGACAAAAAACAAGTGTCTGCCATCTTTTCCAAAACAAAGAAGGAAAAGAAATAAAGATCAACTAAAAATAAATTCCGGATTTCCAAAATTTTTAAATCTTGAAATCTTGAATTTTTGAAATATCTGATTTATGGAAATAGGATTCTATCCGGGCTGTTCCCTCAAAGGAACCTCCTCAGAGTACGCCCAATCGACATTGGCTTTGGCAAAGGCTTTCGATATAAATCTGAAAGAAATTACAGATTGGAATTGCTGCGGCGCAACTGCTGCCCACAATCTGAACCATGAACTGGCTGTCGCATTGCCGGCGCGGGTTCTCGCCCTGGCAGAGAAAGACGGTATGAGCGAAATTGTGGTTCCGTGTGCCGCCTGTTACAACCGGCTGAGTGTTACCCAACATGAACTGAATAAGGATAAAGAACTGAAAACAAGCGTGGAAAACATCCTCCGGATGCCCCTATCGGGAAATATAGAAATACTGAACGTGATGCAGTTTATCGGCAAGTATATTGCCGGTAAAATAGAAGAAAAGGTAACCAACCCATTCGATCAGCAGGTAGTATGCTACTACGGATGTTTGCTGGTACGCCCTCACGAGGTATTGAATTTCGACCGGCTGGAAGATCCGCGATCGATGGATATTCTGATGACAAAAATAGGTGCGACTCCTATGGAGTGGGGATACAAAACCGAATGTTGCGGCGCCGGATTCTCGGTTTCACGCACAGACATTGTAGCAAAACTATCCGGCAAGATAGTGAAAGATGCTATAGACAGGGGAGCCAAAGCCATTATTGTGGCATGCCCTATGTGCCAGTCCAATCTGGACATGCGCCGTCCTCATATCGACAGCTATCTCAGGATGAAAACAGATATACCTGTCCTGTACATCACACAGGCCATCGGTCTTGCCGTGGGTATCGGCCGGGAGGAGTTGGGAATCAAAAAGTTGTTTATCCAGTCGGCAGTTATCAGTAAACAATTATCAGTAATCAGTGAATAAATGAGTACAAATAGAAGTATTGTTTACAAAAAAGCTTATATGTTGGCTATTGAGTTTTATAAAATAATTATTGTCGTATATAACTGTTCGTTCTCTCGCGTCATTGCGAGCCCGAAAGGCGAAGCAATCCTGAAATTGGGCGGTTAGCGGTAGGCGCAGCCCTTTGTGGCTGCCCGAAAATATACAGATGGATTGCTTCACCGCAAGTGGTTCGCAATGACGCGAAAAATAGAACATTTAAACACATCATTAATTTTTACTGTTTACTGTTTACTGATTACTGATAACTGAATTTATTATGTCAAAAATAGGAGTATTTGTTTGCCACTGCGGAGAGAATATCGGCGCAACCGTCGATTGTGGAAAGGTGGCGGCAGAAGCATCGAGGATCGCAGGCGTAGAGGTCAGTGTGGATTACAAATACATGTGTTCCGACCCCGGGCAAACCATCATTAAGGATGCTATCAAAGAAAAGGGTCTGACGGGAGTAGTTGTGGCAGCCTGTTCGCCGCGGATGCATGAGCCTACCTTCCGCAAAGCATGTTCCGAAGCCGGACTGAATTCGTATATGTGCGAGATGACAAACCTGCGCGAACACTGTTCATGGGTTCACGAAAAAGGAGACGAAACCACAGAGAAAGCGATCGATCTTGTCCGCATGCTTGTAGAAAAGACAAAACTGAACAAGCCCCTCAACTCCATCAAAGTGCCGGTCTCCAAAAAAGCATTGGTAATAGGAGGAGGCATTGCCGGAATACAGGCTGCCCTGGATATAGCCAATGCCGGACACAAGGTTATTATGGTAGAGAAAGAACCGTCTATCGGGGGACATATGTCGCAGTTATCAGAGACATTTCCTACGCTCGACTGCTCGCAGTGTATTCTTACCCCGCGTATGGTGGATGTGGCGCAGAACCCGAATATTACACTTTACACCTGTGCCGAGCTTGAAAAACTGGAAGGCTTTATAGGAAACTTCAAAGCGACTATCCGTTTGAAAGCTAAGAGTGTAGATCCCAAAACCTGTACCGGTTGCGGCGAATGTACGACCAAATGCCCAAGCAAAAAGATACCCAGCGAGTTTAACGAAGGGTTGGGCATGCGCACGGCTATCTACACGCCGTTTCCGCAGGCAGTGCCGAACAAACCCGTTATAGACAGGAAAAACTGCCGGTATTACCTGACAGGCAAATGTAAAGTCTGCCAGAAGATATGCCCTACCGGAGCTATCGAGTTCGATAAAGAAGATGAATTTATAACCGAAGATATAGGAGCCATCGTAACGGCTACCGGATTTAATGTACTTAAGCCCGATTTCTTCCCCGAGTATGGATATGGTAAATACAAAGACGTGATTACCGGACTCCAATTCGAACGGCTTGCATCCGCTTCGGGCCCTACATTGGGAGCAATCCGCCGTCCATCGGACGGAACGGAACCTAAGAAGGTGGTCTTCATAGCCTGTGCAGGTTCACGCGATCCAGCCAAAGGGCTTCCTTACTGCTCAAAGATATGCTGTATGTACACTGCCAAGCACGCTATGCTCTACCAGCACAAGGTGCATGACGGCGAATCTTATGTCTTTTACATGGATATACGGGCGGGAGGTAAAAATTATGAAGAATTTACACGCAGAGCGATAGAAGAAGACGGGGCAAATTATATTCGCGGACGTGTAGCCCGTGTTTATGAAAAGAACGGAAAGCTGATTGTAAACGGGGTCGATACCCTTTTGGGAGGCCGTCCGGTAGAAATCGAGGCCGATATGGTTGTACTTGCCAGCGCAGGTGTAGCCAACGAGGGGTCGGAAGAATTGGCTCAAAAAATGCATATATCGTATGATGCCTATAAGTTCTTTGCCGAAGCGCATCCGAAACTGAAACCAGTGGAAACCAATACAGCCGGGATTTATCTGTGCGGTGCTTGCCAGGCTCCGAAAGATATACCTGAAACGGTGGGTATGGCTTCCGGCGCAGCAGCTAAAGTGATCGGCTTGTTCTCGAACGATGAACTGACCCGCGAACCGGTAGTGGCTGTGGTAAACCGTATCGCTTCGCACGATGTGTCTACCTGTGTGGGCTGCTTCCTGTGCGAAACGGCTTGTCCTTACCAGGCTATCGAACACGAAGAAATAAAGAACAGAGCCGGAGAAGTGATCAAGACGGTTGCCCGGGTCAATCCCGGACTGTGTCAGGGTTGCGGTACGTGCGTATCGTTCTGCCGCTCCAAGTCGATAGATATACAGGGTTTCACCAACGAACAGATGTACGCCGAAGTGCTGGCGGCATTGGAGGCCCCCTAAATCCCCCAAGGGGGACTTTTTCTACAACCATAAAAAATGAAAAAATGAATAATAAAGATATAATACCAACCAAGAACCTCCCCAAGGGGGAGGCAGGAGGGGGCTTTTTTGAACCTAAAATACTGGCTTTTGTCTGCAACTGGTGCACCTATGCAGGAGCCGACCTGACAGGAACAAGCCGTATCAAATATGCATCGAACGTAAAGATCGTACGCTTCCCTTGTACGGGACGTATTGACTTTATGTTGCTGCTGAAGGCTTTTGCAAACGGTTCCGATGGGGTGATCGTTTCGGGATGCCACCCTAACGACTGCCATTATACATCGGGCAACTTCCATGCGCGCCGCAGGTGGATACTGTTCCGCAGCCTGCTCGATTTTCTGGGAATAGATGTCCGCAGGATACAATTCTCATGGGTTTCGGCAGCAGAAGGAGCCAAATGGGCCGATATTGTGAATACAACCGTGGCCAATATCCGCGAACTGGGCCCGTATATGGAATACCAACGTGCCGCTGAATTCCTGGCGGGGAATGAAGAACAGGCAGCCAAAGAAATGGAGGTGAATAATGGATGAACTGAAAAATAAAGCCAAAGACCTATTGACAAACGGCGGGATCGATCTCTTCATCGGTTACGAAGAAGGCACGCGAATCCCACGGCCGTTGTTTGCATCATCTCCCGAAGAAGCGGAGAAGTTGGTATTCAATGATAAATGTACCGGAAATCTGGCTGTTTATCTTACCCGTAAAGATCTGGTCGGAGGAAAGAAAGCCGGTATTGCCGCATCGTATTATGCACTGAAAAGCATAGTCCAACTTTACGAAGAAAATCAGATAAAAGAAGATTTGATAAAGATATTCGGGTTAATAGACAATACATTGAAGCAATTTGATACAGTAGATGAAATAAAACAATATCTGAAAGAAGCGGCACCTCCATCTAAGCAAACGGATGATGAACTGATGGCGCAGATCGATACCATGACAATGGAAGAACGCTGGCGCTTCTGGACGGACGAATTATCCAAATGCTTTAAGTGCTACGCGTGCCGTGCCGCCTGTCCGATGTGCTATTGTACCAAATGTATCGTCGAAGTGAACCGCCCGCAATGGATACAGCCTTGGGCGGCTACCGTCAGCAATATGGAATGGCAAATCAACCGTGTGATGCATATGGCGGGCCGTTGCTCCGATTGCGGCTCTTGTGGCGCCGCCTGTCCGTTGGGTTTGCCGGTTCACATACTGACGCACAAGATGGCCCAGCTCGTTAAAGAAAACTTCGGGGAACCGTCCGGAAAGAGCAATGTGCTTTCTACGTTCAAACCGGAGGATAAAGAAACTTTCATTTTGTAGGCTATGGAAAAAAGATATATAAGCCGGAAATCGTTAATGGACTGGTTGTCTCAACTGTTGCAGGACAACAAGCAGGTTTATGCCCCTGTTCTTAAAGGGGATAAGACGGATTTTAAACATATCGGGTCTGCGGATGAAATATCCATGGATCACATACAGACCACCCTGTCGGCTAAGGCGATTGCATTTCCACGTACAGAAAAACTATTTTCCTATATCCGTCAAAAGGGTGATGTAACCCTACAGGATTACGACACAAGCATGATCTCCGAAACAGTGGTATTCGGCATACATCCCTGCGATGCAGCCGGATTCAAACCTTTGTCGGGGATCTTCAACTGGGATACGAAAGACCTGCCGTTTAACGAGCGTATGAAACGGACTACTCTCATTGGCGTTAGTTGTACCCAATGCGATGAATATTGTTTCTGCACATCTGTAAACGGAAGCCCCGGAAATACAGGTGGCAGCGACATCTTGCTTACTCCGATCAGTAAAGAGGGCTATCTGGTAGAGATCGTAACAGGAAAAGGCTCTGCCCTGGTCGAACGGTATAGCAGCTTTTTTGAAGCGGCTCCGGAAGTGAACAAAGAGGATTTCATCGCCGGTGTGCCTGTTCGTTTTAGCTTGGATGATTTGCAGGAGAAAATCTCTAACATGTTCGAGAGTAAAGTCTGGAAAAAACAGTCGGAACGATGTCTGGGCTGCGGCGCATGTGCGTTCGTATGTCCTACCTGCGCATGTTTCGATATTCAGGAAGAAGCAAAAGGCAGTACGGGCAGCAGACTACGTTGCTGGGATGCCTGCGGTTTTTCGTTGTTTACCGTACATGCTTCCGGTCACAATCCACGCGAAACGCAAAGCCAACGGTGGAGGCAACGTTTGTTACACAAATTCTCCTATATGCCCGAACGCCTCGATGTAAGGGGTTGTACAGGCTGCGGACGATGCTCCAGGGCATGTCCGGTGGATATGAATATATGTGAGCATCTGGAAGAAATTAGCAAATGAGGAAATTAGCAAATTCGAGAATGTGAAAATGTCGAAAAAGATTATTATAGGATTTGATTGTTCCATTTATATGTTCAATTTCGCCCGTCATTGCGAGGGTTTACCCGAAGCAATCCATCTGTATTTTTTCGGGCAACCCCCCACTGGCGCGGACATTTGTCCGTGTCTTGCCCGAAGAACAATCTTTTTTGCTTCGCAACACACAGACTACAAGTCTGCGCGAGCGGGAGAATGTAAAAATGTGCTATAAAATTCAAACAGTTTCTAACATTAAAAATTGAAATCTAAAAGTAGATGAAACAAATTTATTTATTCTATCTATTCACAACATTATTTTTCGTTTGTTGCACAACACGGAGAACCAGCACAATTGTTAGTTGTGAATATGATGAAAAACACGATCAGACAAATTATATGATTTTTCCTTATGGTACTGCATCTATCCCAGGCAAATGGGATAAAACGAGTTACAATACTATAAGCAAGCAACAATTCTTTAAAAATGAAAAGGGAGTTGCTATTGCTATTTCATTTGGCCCTTGTAATAAATATGAATTTAATACAGACAAGTCTAAAAAAGGGTTTGCCTTTGTAAAGGCATTTTATGAATGGGACTCCCAATATTTAGTAAGTACTTATGGATTGAAACAGGAGTTAATAGAGGAAAATGAATTAGAGAATTATATTATATGGCGGATCTATGGATATTATAACAATTCACATTGGGACACATATTTTCTAATTGGAGAGAAGCGTGGATTTGCAAACAATTATTCGATAATGGATACTGACATGTGGACAATAGATCAAAAAATCAAATTTTTAAAAGAAATATATCTTGACAGAAAAGAAAATAAATAGAATGCCGTACCTCTGTCTTGAACGAAAGAGAGCAGTGCAAAGCCCCCGCTGGCGCGGACATTTGTCCGTGTCTTGCCCGAAGAACAATCTTTTTTGCTGCGCAACACACAGACTGCAAGTCTGCGCGAGCGGGAGGAAAACGAAAAGTCCCCCCCTCCAACCTCCCCCAAAAAGGGGAGGCTACTCCCTCCCTTGCGGGGCAGGGCTGGTCAGTTCTTTTATATTTATTTCTGTGTGAGTTTAGTAAGTTCCGG
>JAISES010000526.1 GCA_031263965.1 Prevotella sp.
CATTATATCAGCTTTCACTACCGATGGATGATATCGTCTTTAAAGAGAAACGCAACTACCGGATAAAGATCGAACACGGAATGCAGGACGAACCTCTGATGGGAATAGAGAAGTTAGGAGTAAAGATAAGTAAGTAATGCGAATCAGTAGTTGAAGATATTCTGATTTATATGTTCTATTCTTTTGGATTGCTTCGGGTAAACCCTCGCAATTACGGGACTATAATGTATTTAAAATGAGGTGTGTAGCATCCGGTTGTTTCGTGCTTACAATCTTATCGCCGCTGTTTCAGGGTTAATACCCTGGTATTTTCAGGCTGAAAGCCTTATATATCAAAGTGCAGGGCAACGCCCTGTGTATAAGTGGCAGTATCAATGACGAGGCTGCCTCAAAAGTCAAATTACATCATCAAAGTGTTACTCTCTCTTGTCTTTCTGAGTGGAACGAAGAATCTAATCCGACAAGAAGAGACCCTTCACTCTGTTCAGGATGACAAAAAGAAATCAAAAATTACTTTTGAGACAGCCTCAACATATTATTGATAATAATACTGTTACAATTTTTGTCATGTACTTAGCAATTTCTTACAATTGTTTCATAAAAAAACATGAAACAATTTAAAATATCTTTCTTTCCCATTCGTCATAAATATTAGAAGGCTTTCTTACCAATAATGTTATGAATAAAATATATTCGCTAAATAAAATGGAAAAGAAATTTAAACACTCGATAGTAGAGCCCGTAGTCACCCTGATTACTACACTACTGTTAACCGCAGGCACAATAATTTACGTGATAGACAAATTTTTTTAAACGATAATTAAAAAAAACAGATATGAACAAAAAGAAAAAATTCTTCGGTGTCCTCATTTTCTTAGCAGTGTTTGCTGTCGCCATAGCCATTGTTATGTTGTTATGGAATGCATTGATACCTTCCATTATAGGATGGACTGCTGTTAACTACTGGCAAGCTGCCGGATTGATGCTGCTTTGCCGTCTTTTACTTGGCGGATTCGGAAGATTCGGGAATTTTGGAAGATTCGGACATCATCATCACGGGCATCACAAAAGAAAAATGGAAGAGATGATCGCATTCAGGGAAAAAATGAAGGATATGTCGCGTGATGAACGCCGGGAATATATCCGCGGACGGATGAGACCGGACTTCTTTGAAAGGGAAGATAACGCAGAACCAAAAGAATAATGACGGCCAAACAGTCGGAAAATGTCTCGGATATATTTAATAAATACAGGGTACAATTAAAGAGTTATATATCCAAACGGGTTTTTTCGAAAGAAGACGGGGAAGACATCCTTCAAAATGTCTTCTTCCAGCTTTCGAAGATCGATCTGGTAGAAAAACCGATCGAACATATTTCGGCCTGGCTATACTCGGTGGCAAACAACCAGATAATAGACCGCAGCCGGAAACACAAGGAAGTGGAAATGCCTTATGTGAAAAACGAAGATGACGAATCTTTTTTGGAAGAAATTCCCTGTCTGTTGGCTGACGACAACAATTCTCCTGAGACTAAATACCTCCGTTCATTGGTATGGAAGGAGCTGGATACAGCTTTATCCGAACTTCCTTGCGAACAACGCGAAGTATTTGAATTGACCGAGCTCGAAGATTTCTCTTTCAAAGAAATATCGGAGGCAACAGGCATAACCGTTAATACCCTCATTTCGCGCAAACGCTATGCTGTGTTACATTTGCGCGAACGCCTGAAAAATCTTTACCACGAATTATTGGAGAAATAATTTATTCCGACCTTTCCACTTCAAAATCTACTCTACGGAATATACCGACTTATAGGAACTCACAAAAAGCGTTTTCTTATTTTTTCCTCCGAATACAAGCGTCAACGGCCTTTCCGGAATATTGATCCGGCCGGTTTTGCTACCCTCCCTATCGAAAATATAAACTTGCCCGTCTGCAACATACAGATTACCGGTTGCATCTACCGCCGAGCCAAATTCTCCCATTTCTACAAAATACCTGAGATTAGATAAAACCCCGTAGTTATCAACATCCAGCTTTACCATCCTTTTATCGTATTCGTCGGAAGTGTAGAACGGTTTTCCGGGATAAGCCTCTAATAAAGCACAAGTACGCGCAAGGTCATACTGGCAAGGAATAATCGTTACTCCGTCAGGGGCGACGAAGCATTCCTCCGGCTTATACATGACCACTGTATTGAAGTCGTGGTAGTCCCTCCAGCGATTCGACGGATACAAAGCCTTTTGTATTTTAACCGAACCCATAGATGCTTTAGGCAAGAGCTTGATTGTCCCTTCCGGATCATCGGGATTTACCGAATAAGCCCACGTACCGAATCCGGAATTTCCCCAGCCGCTGAATGACGTACCTGCGGCATCAGGAAGATTAGGGACACTTTCCTGTTTTCCATCTATCAGATACCCGGGTTGGGGATTATACCTGAATAAAACAATCAGATTATCCTCCGTATCGCAGGCCGTAGCAATAGGTTCCCATGGAAAATCGGCCACTAGTGAAACCTTATTTGTTTCGACCGACCATTTGTACACCCTGCGCAAACGTTGCTCGCAGAAATATACATTACCCTTGCTATCGCTGCTCAACCCCACAGCAAACTCAAATCCTGCCGCCAAAAGCCGAACGGGACTTTCCGGGTCTGCTTTTTTATTCTCGTTACCTGTAATATATAAACGGTTCAGTTCCCACGGACGCACTTCTATTCCTGTATTGATATCATATAATGTTATTGCAGCCGTATATTTGGTTTGAGCATAGTTATGCACATTCAGGAATTCAATATCCTTACAGTTCCATGTCCTGACGGCATATGGATATACCGTATTGACGCGGATGACCTGAAACATGTATAAATTGGCAAATACCATATTGGAACAGTTCTCCAGTTCCAACGGCTGGCAAAACTGGCCTTCACGGCTTTCTTCTTCCAGTTGGAAAGCATAAACCTTCCAGTTGGAGACATTCTTAAAACGAGCTTCGTTACGCACATGATGTTCGACAGACATGGCGTAGATGCGCCCCCGCGTATTGGTATTACTTACATACACGCCGTTTGTACTATACGAACCGGCAGTCCAGATATTCTTGAAAGTACCTCCTCCGCCATTTGTGATCCAAAGGCTCCAGTACTGATTGTCCCAAGCCTGATCTTTTCCCTGCTCCGTCGCAGGGTTGGCCGGAGAACTGATTCCCCGTCTCGATCCTGACCACGGCCTTTCCTGTCCGCGGCTCATTCCTCCATGCCCGCCAATAAACTTAACATCGTTCATCAACGATTTTTCCCCTGCCATCCATTTGCAACCGACAGCCCGATAGTTATAGCCTCCTGTTGTTAATCCCAAACCATTAACGATATTTACTCCGTTTTCCGGCGTTTCCAATAAGGCCACCGGCGGGCCAAATCCGCTGAATAGAGGCGAGCTTTCTTTCAATATAAGCTGTGTAGCAATAGGATTTAGGCCTATAAGGTTGGTATTCGCTTTCAATATGAGCGGCTTCGAAATAATATACCATCCCTGCGGTATATATATGTTCAGGTGCTTTTCTACAGCATCTAAGAATACTTGCGTATCATCTGTTTCCCCATCACCTTTCGCGCCCAGATCTTTAATATTCACCCAAGTGGAAACATCCGGCAG
>JAISES010000081.1 GCA_031263965.1 Prevotella sp.
TCGGCGAGGGCAACAGCCTTGACTTTTTGTAACTTTTTGGTCAAGCAAAAAGTTAAGAATAAGGAATCGAAGATTCCGCACAGAAGAAAGTACAAGAATATGAAATGATAATATTTTTCATGGGTTTGTTCCGGTTTTGCGTAACATGAGTTATAAAAAAGATAGGCAATTTTACTTTCGATCCTTTACAACAAACCCTTGCTCATTCGCTGAATACGGAACTTCTGTCTCACCGCGAGGCTGCAATATTAGAACGCTTGTGTTCCAACCGGAATAATATTGTGGAAAACAAAGCCGTCCTGATGGAATTGTGGGGTGACGATAGTTTTTTCAATACGCGCAGCCTGCATGTATTCATCGTAAAACTCCGGAAAAAATTATCGCCGGATCCAAAAATCCAGATAATAAACATCAGAGGGGTCGGATATAAGATGATTTATTGATTCCCGAACCGTTCTTTTACAGCCTCATATTTCTTTTCTCCCACATAGCGCTGCCTCGGTTCAAAACCAGAGGAAAAAAGGCTGCGGGTATCGTCATAATCCTTATAGCTGATACCGGCTAAATCCGAGATTGAAAAAATAAAATCCTCAGTGGAATATTTGCGTTTTTTATCAAAGACCAAATCGGAACGGAATTTCCGGTATACGGGAGACATCCAAACCATAAAAGGAATTTCACACATAGCCGGAGAAACCTTCTCGTATGCATGGCCGGCAAATTCCCTGTAATCATACAGTTCTTCTCCGTGATCGGAAAAATAGACCATTGCCGCATCCTGTTGAGGAAGATCTTTCAAAGCCTGTATCACGCTATTGACAATAAAGTCATTATACAGTACCGAATTGTCATACTTGTCTATTGCCTTCTTCGCTTTGTCGTCCCGATATGGAGCATCGGCAACCAAGCCGTCTTTTTTGTTATTAAAAACAATAAACTCTTTCGGATACCTGAACTCATAGGCCATATGATTTCCTATCAGATGAATAAGGATAAGCTTATTCTTTTGCGGCCCTTTCAGTATGGTATCCAGCACAGGCAACACGATATCATCATTTTGCTTATACTGCGCCAGATTATATTTCTTATCGGCCAAGGTGAGAAGGATATCGTAGCTGGACCGGCAATCTTCGCTGAATTCCTGGTTAGTTATCAGATATGTACCATATCCGGCCCTGTTAAACAATTCGTAAAGTGAAGGTTTTTGGGTATAATTTGCAGGATGGTCTATATCGGACATCGACAATATGGAACGTATTACCGGAATCGTATGCACCTGAGGAGCCACTACATCCTGATAAACCACCAGGCTATCCCCATACTCCGACAGCAAAGGGTTGGTCTCCCTTGGATAACCATACAGAGACATATGGTGCTTATTCAGAGATTCTCCGACAACTACGACAATCACATGAGGCAGTGAATCTTGTTTTATTACAGAAACCTCATAATTTTCACATTGGCGCTCTCTTATCGTTTTCTTTTCGTAAGAGGTTCTCAACATATAGCTAACAAACGTCTTGTAAAAATTGACAAAATAAACAGATCGGGATACCCTGTTAATGCCAACTATGGCTATAATAACTATAATGCTCAGGACAAAAATAAATTTATATTTATTTATACTGAGGGATTTGAACGGTTTCATCGTACAAATCATCACAATAGGGATAGCTGCATATAAAATCACCCCTGCAATAACCCACAAACTCAGATAATACGCCACAAACTCCTTACTCTCTTCCGTATTGGTCTCAAACAGGCTGGTTACGCTATTTTGCTCCAACAGCACATGGGCAAACAACAGGTAAGCCAGATAAATCGCACCCGGTATTATAGAAATTGCCAAAAGAATAGAGTATATAATTTTTTCGGCTTTAGAACTAATAAATATGGATAAAGCAGATATGGCAGCAAAAAGCAAACCACAGACTAAAAAGACAGCCAGCTTATCCAAAAGAGTAAGATTCTGTGCCATAGGACTAAACATGGGCAACAGCATCAATATATAAAAAAGAAAGGAAAATTGTATTTTCTTCTGTTTTAGTATCGTTATAATTTCATTCATGGGTTATATCACAAAACTTTGTCTACGGAGTAGGCAAAGTTACTATTTTATTCTTATTTTTGATATAAATTTAAGATAGGGAATGAGTAAAAGAATATCAAAACGAAAAAGCAGGCCGGCTCACAGGAATTATCTTTCCAAACCCACATATTTTGGAGACAAGGATATTCCCATGTCGGTAGAACTTATCCGGTTTGATGAAACGCAGACCGTGAAAAAGACTTTACCTGTGGAATTTTCAATAAATGATCAGATAGATAAAACAAAAGTAAACTGGTTCAGAATAAAGGGAATATCGGATGCCGTCAGGATAAACCGGATTTATCGTGAACTCGGTTTACATGACTTCGATGTAAAAGACTTACTTGCAGATCAGCAAGTAGTAAAAGCCGTTGCGTATGATAATATTTCGTATATACTGACTCCGGTTTTCTATATCAACGAAGAAGGAGACATAGACGATATGCAGATAGCATTCATACTGGGTAAAAACTTCATAATAAGCATACAAGAGGAAGATATTCCGGTTTTCGACGAGATAGAAAATAGTATAAAAGATAATAATATCCTGATCAGGCAAAAAAGCGCGGACTTTCTGCTCTACATTATGATGAGTGCAATCAATACTGTCAATATCAACACCATAATGTCATTAGAGGATCAGTTAGCCGACACAGAGGAAGATCTTATACAAAGAAAGGTGTCGATAGATATACTCCAGTTTCTCCACAACGGCAGAGTTCATTACACCCGTATAAAAAGGGCTGTGATAGCAATGCGGGAAGAATATGTAAATTTGTTACACAACACGAATAAGCTTATCAAAGACGAAAATATGGTCTATTACAATGATTTTGACGACCGCATGCGTGTAACGCTTGGCGATCTGGCTTCATTTTACGAATCGTTAAGTTCATTATTAGACCTGTATTACAACAATAATAATTTAAAGCTGAACGAAATAATAAAACGGCTGACTATTGTATCCACCATGTTTATCCCATTAACCTTCATGGTAGGCGTATGGGGAATGAATTTCAAATTCATGCCTGAAACAGAATGGCCTCACGGATATATTTTCGCATGGGGTATGCTTGCTTTGATTGCTTTATTCACATTCATTTGGATGAAAAAACAAAAATGGTTTTAAGAAACTGTTTGAATTTTAGCGAAAAATATTATTATAGGATTAGAAAAACTTCTTAGCAATTTTTTTATGCCCTTTTCAGCATATTTTTCCCTTTTTACTTTTGGTTTAGCCCGCTAAACCTGCAAGCAAAAAGAAAAAAATCCATCTGAAAATACCTATAAAAAAATTTGCTATAAAATTCAAATAGTTTCTAAGAAAATATAAACTTTAAACACATGAAAAAAATAATTTTTATTATTGCTGCTGCTTTGTTAAGCATCCAGCTTGTATCAGCTCAAAATATAAAAAAAATGTTTGAAGAAGAGCAGTATCAGGAAATTATAGATTTATATGCAAATAATTCAGGAACACTATCTTCGGAAGATTTAATGTATATAGCCCAGTCCTATATGAATCTGGGAGATATACAGAACGGGTTGACATATGCAAACATGGCTACCTCGAAAGGGATAAACAATGCAAGAACTTATTTCGTTACAGGCGTACTCTATAACGCTAACGGGGACTACAACAATGCAATAACAAGCCTTGAAAAGTCTATCGGGCTTGCTCCCAACGAGGCCAATTATTACGCAGCTTTGGGCGATTCATATTATGGACAGGAAAACTATGAAGAGGCTCTGCTCTATTATAAAAAGGCTACTTTCCTGGAACCGGCTTCAGAAAAAGCTTTCTTTATGATTGCCACAATCTATGCTACCCAAGGCAGGGAGAATGAATCTTTAAATGCATTTTATACGGCAAAAGCAAAAATTACGGGCGACAAAGAACTATATGTCACAGTGCTTTACAATATAGGTAAAATGGAATATGATAAAGGTGCGTATCAGAAAGCAATCAATGCATACAACGATTTGATTTCTTATTTCCCCGACGACTACTATTCTTACGAAAAACTGGTACAATGTTACTATGGACTGAATCAAATAGGCAAAGCCAATTTGCAAAAAGCAAAGCTATATACAGCTTATAAAAATGGATTACTCGGATCGACAAGCATATCCGACCGGTTTTGTTTCGACCAGTTCAAAATCGGAGACAAGGAGATTGTTGCGTATGAACGGTTTGAGGAATTTGCCTCTAAACCGGTAGTAAAGCGGATATTCTATGTTGTGAACAGTTATGGTAACATAAGTGCGACTATTCTCCAAAAAAGTATTTCCAAAAACGGTTATACTTTTACCATGACAAAAAACGGGACAGAATACACTTATGCAGACGAAGTATCGGGTCTGAATCCTAAATATACCTCGCTAAAAGCATATGTTTCAGATATAGTAACAGGCAAATCGACCGCTGTAAGTTCTAAGTAACTGTTACGTAAGCGTTCGGTATTTAGCATCATGTTTTCTATTAATAGAGGCATTAACTTTGCCGGTAAATTATCATAGAGGGTTTATTACGGGAGTTGGAAGACCGTTCAGTTTATGTAAAATG
>JAISES010000092.1 GCA_031263965.1 Prevotella sp.
CATCGCGCAAAGCTATTGCCGGTTGTATATTAGAGGCTCTGCGGGCGGGATACCAAACCGCAAAGACAGCAATTGACATGAGAGCAATAAATGTAATGGTATAGTTAATAAAATATATACTTATTCCGGTTTTTATAGTTTCTCTGTCTATAACAGGAATACCGATGTCCTTTAGAATATCTGCTAATGAAATATTAATACAGATTATCGTTGCTATAATACTGGCTATAAATAAGAGAATAATTGTTTCTGTGGCAAACATCGATTTAACACCCCTCTTAGATGCGCCCATTGCCATTCTGAGCCCGATTTCGCTTCGTCGTGATTGCATACGAAACCAGAATGAGCCGATAACTCCTAAGAAAATATTCACAATCAGAAAAGCTGATATAGCATAGATACTTTTAAAATTGTTCTCATATCCGGCTCGCTCGATAGCTTCGATTCTGTCTTTCCCGATAGGGATAACATCCGCGAGATAGTATGGGCCAACTTCCAATTGTGCCTGCATATCTTGCTTGAATCGTTCGGCAAAATTCTTATCGGCTCCGGGCTTTACCCTGAAGCATAATTCGCTCCAGGACATAAAGTCTCCATCTTTTTGCAGAGGGACATAAGCTATATGAACGTATTCTTCGTACTCGTTCTTTTTCGATCTTTCTGCTACTCCTGTTACTTTATGCCTCGTCTTTTTCAAATCTATGTATTCCACTTCTGACGGCGGCTTTTGGGCGAACATGTTATCCGCCCCCGCACTTATTACTGCATAGTTGCCCGATATGGCATCGTTCCGGTCGAAAATTTTTCCGGAAAGCATTTTGATATTGAATACTTCAAAGAATTCGGGTGTTACCATTTTATCATATACATGTTGCTCTACCGAGTCTACCAGATAATTGTTGCCGGTCAGTCCTCCATACGGACGGGCAAAAGCAGCGAAGCTCGCTTGTTCTACTTCCGGATGGGACTTTACCCTGTCGTAAATAGTCCACAGGTGATCATTTATACTTTCTCCTTCGGCCTTCTCCCAATCATCTTTTGTTGCCAGCGAAATGCGGTATGTATGTTCTATATCAAATCCTTTGGGCTCGAAATAGCGATTGACCATAAAGCATAGATAGTCTGAGCAAAACCACAGAATACAGAAAACAATGATCAATTCGGCTAATAACCATGCGTTGGTTTTGCGTTCGCTCCATATTATTTTAAAAATATGCTGTATCATAGTTATTCGCTTTTCCGGTTAAGGGATTCAACAATTTTCATTCGCGATGCTTTGTAAGCAGGTATGCCTGCCGAGAGTAGATTCAGTATCAGACATGCAATAAACACACCTGCAAATATGTTTGGAGAAACCAGGGTTTCCAATGGAATAGAACTACCGATGTCGATTCCAAGTAGCCATTTCTTCAATTGCATGACGGCATAGTACGACAATGCCAGGCCAATAATTCCTCCTATAAGAGTGGTGATAAGGTTTTCATATAATACCTGTACCAAAATGGCCTGTTTTTTTGCGCCGAAAGATTTTCTTATCCCAATTTCTTCTGTTCGTTTTTTGATGCGGGATATACTGAAACCGGAGAGGTTGATAGCCGGAATCAGGAATAAGACAATTATGATAAAAGCCATTCTGCGGTTATTTTTCTTAATGTCGGGTATATCGCCTCTCTTATTCATTTGTTGAGCTTTGTGATCGTAAGGCCCTGATAAGCTAAGAGTCCATTCACTATCCGTTGCATTGTATCTGCGTTCGGCAAGCCTTATTTCTTCGTCTATCGCTTGATAATCATTCCTGTTTTTTGCTAATAACAGAATTGTATATCCGTTGTATTGATAATTTTTTACGGTAGTAAACGGCATATATATATCGGCATAGGCATATTCAAATACAGGAGAAACGTCTTTTATAATACCTGATACGACGAATGGCTTGAAATTGACCTGAATCGTTTTTCCGACAACATTTTCGGTATTCCGGAATAACTGCCTGGCTGTGTTTTCGGTAATGACTGCTTTTTTTAGTTCCGAATCGAAATCTTCTTTCGTAAAAGGTTTTCCGTCAATAAAGTTGAAAGACATGAGTTGCCAATATGCAGCGTCTACATATTTATTGTTCAGGGACAAGCGTATAGGATGGGTTTCGGAGCTTGCAACAGAGTACTCCCGTTCATTACATATTGCAGTGACGAGTTCGGGAGTTTTCAGATCCGACAGATAATCTTTATAGGTATCGTATACAATTGCGCTATTTCTGAAATTAGTTTTATCTATTCGCTCTTTCTTTTGCCATTTAATGTATAGAGTCCGATTTCTATTATCCTCAGGAGATATATCGGTGTTTTTTATCGATTGCGAAACAATGATAACCATAATCATCATGATGGCCAATGCCGTACCGGTAATGGATATAATGCTGATGAACTTGTTTTGTTTCAGCATTGCAATAGCTTGTTTGAAATAGGTCTTATACATCTGTTTTTTTATTTTATTCGTCTTTCAAAGCTTCCGCCGGTTGTGTTTTCGATGCTCTGGTTGCCGGATACCATACGGCTATTAAGGAAATAATACCAAGTATTAATAATGTAAAACCATAGTCGGCAAAGTATTGACTGATTTCCACCGGATTTTTTTCTCTATTGATAGAGGGCACGCCAACTCCTTTCAATATATCGGTTACTGAAATATTGATGGATATAAGTGTGGCTATTATACTTGCCGAAAAGAGTAATATCAGAGCCTCAACAATGAAGATACTTTTCACCTTTGTACGTGTTGCACCTAAAGCTGTACGAAGCCCTATCTCTCCACGCCTGGCTTGTATTCTGAACCAGAAAGTACCTACTACAGCTAAAAATATATTGAGTAACAGGAAAGACGAAACAGACAGGATACTTTTGAAATTGTTGTCATAACCATTCCATTTTATATAATCATCTCTTTGCTTGCTTATTGATGTAACAGACGATAAATAATATGGGTCCATGGATAGCTGTTCTTGCATATTCTTTGTAAATCGTGAAGCAAATTCTTTATCGGATCCGGGTTTTACCCGAACACTGATCTCAGCGCCGCCCCAATCTACTATCCGCTTGTCATTCATACTCAACGGTTGGTAAAGAACCGGCTTTCGTTCATCAAATTCGCTTCTTTTTACG
>JAISES010000184.1 GCA_031263965.1 Prevotella sp.
ACATTAACGGAGGAAATGTAACTTTGATAAGTAAAAGAAACAAAAACGAATACCTTCAATTAGAGACCGAATAAGATCATGAGGATATATACGCTGATATTATGCATCATGGTTTGCACCTTTGCTTATTCCCAAACCGTGATAAGAGGCACTATATACAATGCCGGCACGAAAGAACCGGTCGATATAGCCAACATATCCGTTTCGGAACCCGGCAAAGCAATCATGCTGAATTACGCAATGGCTGACGGCAAAGGCAGGTATGAAATAAAATATACGGGAAACAAAGACAGCATTGTAGTAACAGTATCAGGACTTAATTTGAAGAAACAGTTCCGCACAGTAAGCAATCGTAGTCAAGCGATCGACTTCTATGTAGAAAGCGAAGCGATAACATTGAACGAGGTAAAAATAAAACCGCCCAAGATAAGACAGGCTGGTGACACATTGAATTACCTCGTTGAAAGTTTTACCGATAAGAATGACAGAACCATTGGCGACGTTTTAAAAAAAATGCCGGGCATACAGGTACAGGAAAACGGCGCTATATTATATCAGGACAAGCCTATAAATAAATTCTACATAGAAGATATGGATTTGCTGCAAGGGAGGTACGGTATAGCTACCAACAACATAGATGCCGGTAAAGTAGCAACAGTGCAGATTCTCGAAAACCACCAGCCCATAAAAGCGCTGAACGGCAAAGAAGTATCGGAGCATGCAGCCCTGAACCTGAAACTGAAAGATTCGGCTAAAGGTATTTTCACGGCTAATGCACAAGCCGGAACGGGAGCCTCGCCCCTCTTGTTAAGCAACGAAGTTGTAGGTATGTTATTTGCAAAAAGCAGGCAGAATATAGTCATGTATAAAGGAGACAATACAGGGCGGGAAATATCGGGGGAAATAAATTCTTTTTATTCCAATGATGCCAATATTATGAGCAGCAATAAGATGTTGAGTATCCCCGCCCCTACCCCTCCGGCAATCAATCAACAACGGCATTTGTTCAATGATGCACATCTGGGTTCGATAAATGACCTGCGAAAATTAAGCAAAGACTATACCCTTACTGCAAATATTAATTATTTGTATGACAGACCGGAAAAAAACAGTTATTCGTACTCGGAATATTACCTGCCGGACGACAATATATTGGCTGTAAGCGAAATAATGCAATCCAGACTGTATAAGAACAGATTAGGAACAGATATACAATTGAATGCCAATACCGGAAAATTCTACTTCAATAATCTGCTGAAACTGGAAGGAGAATGGGACAGAGAACGTGGAGATGCATTCGCAGACGACAGTATAAGGCAGCATTTGCGCAATCCTGTATATGGCATAAGCAATACGATGGATTGGACAAATGTGAACGGGAACAGTACTTTCAAGGTGAATTCGTTTTTCGGATATAAGGATATATCCCAGTCTCTTACCGTTTATCCTTTACTATACGGTGACCTGTTTAATCTCAGTTCACCCGATGGAAATATGAAACAACGCATGGATTTAAGCAATTTTTCGACACGCAATGCTGTTTCGTGGGGTAAAAACGGCGATATAAACCAGGAATACAGAATAGAATTCAGAAGCGACATGCAGCATCTGAAGACCGGACTACAAGCCGAAACAAACAACCGGGTTATAGAGCCGGATTCGTTACAAAACGATTTGGACTGGAATAAATATGAATGGATATTCTCACCTAAATACATATATAGCCCGACATCCAAGATAAATATAAGCCTGTCTGTTCCGGCAAGATATATTTTACTGCACCGGAATGACCGGATATCTGGCAATGCCAAAAATTCAAATTATTTATACGTAACCCCGTCCGTAATTTTCAATTATAAAATTTCACCGTTTTGGTCTACTTCCGCAAGCTACAACTACAACAACAGCATAGGAGGGATTCGCGAAGCATATACCGGATATATGATGACCTCGTACCGTAATCTCCTGAGAAACGATGACATCTTAAGCAAAGGGCACAGCCATTCGGCAATGGGGTATCTGGCATACAAGAATCCGCTGACTACCCTTTTCGGTGATATATTTGCTTCATACCGGAATACACGGTCTAATCTGCTCAACGATTATACGTATCAGGGAATACTCAGGGTAAAATCGTCGGTTGAGCACCCTAATACAAGTGAAAATGCCGATCTTGGCATAAGGGTGGGAAAAGATATAGATGCGGCGGCGTCTTCGGTCTCTATCGGAAGCCGGTACGTATATTCAAGCTCATCGCAACTTAGCCAGGGAGCCGTTTCCGGTTATCAGTACCGGTCTATCTCAATATTCCCGAATTTCAGAACCCGTTTCAAAGGCTTTGCCAACATCAGTTACACCCTCAACATAGCGTGGAGCAAAAGTAAAATAGAATCGAACAAAGAAGATTTGCCTGACATACGCACCATGTCGCAAAGAATAAATCTGAATCTATTTCCAATAAAGAAACTTACAGCGACCGTTTCCTGCGAAAACTTTTACAACAACGCCATACAATCAGGGAGCCGTTCCATGTGGTTTGGCGACATTTCTGTCAGATATAAACTGAAAGAGATGGAATTTTCGCTCGACTATACAAATATATTCAATACAAAAAAATACGTATCTACCTCATATAGCGATATAGGAAGATACTACTATTCGTACAATCTGCGGCCGGCCGGAATTCTCTTCAAAGTCCGGTTTAAACTAAAATGAGGCTGTGTAAAAAGTAAAATTAATTATATTATTTAACTGATGTTACACAACACCGAAAAACAGTTTTATTCCAGATTCTTGTTCTTTCTTCTGCGCGCAATCGTAGATTGCTTACGTTTCTTTTGCCCTAAGCTGCAAAAGGAACCAAAAATGCTTTGAGCGCCCGCTTTGACTTTCTCTTTCGCATCATTGCGAGGGTTTACCCGAAGCAATCCGGGTTGTATCTTTTCGGGCAGTCACAAAGGACTGCCCCTACCGCTAACCGGGCTGAACTCGCATCTGCGATGCTCCACCCTGTGGGAAAATTAAGAAATCAGCATCTCCTTTTCCGTTAAACTGAAAATTACAAAATAAGGGCATAAATCATTGATTTGAAACTAATTTTAGATTTATTAGGATTTCCCAAAACGGTTAAACTGAAAAATCGAAAAAAAGATTCGACCCACCGGATGTGCAAAAAGTGTACACTAAAAAAGAAACGTTATCGACCGCACCAACTGGAAGTCCGGAAGCTTTGATATAAACATATTCATGCTTGGAATTGCCTGTCAAAGGGTAGCATTCCCTTTACTGTTCAGCATGTTGCCCAAAAAGGGAGACTCCAATTGTGCGGAACGCATAACTCTGATGGAAGGTTTTATCGCTTTATCCGGTTCGGATTGTATTGGAGCTATTATGGCTGACAGGGAGTTCGCAGGCGAAGATTGGTTTGAATATCTGAATCGCAAACAAATAAGGTACTACATCCGTATCCGCAACAACTTCAAGGTGTTCCTTCCCCACAAAACAAGCAGGATAAAGCATGGCATCTTTTCTTGACTTCATCACTTTTCCACGCCACGACATAGCACATATTGATTATCAACGAATTATCGTTAATAAATGGGTGGCGCGGAAAAGTGATGAAGTCAAGAAATATACCTCTTTTTTCCAAAACAAGGAAATATTTACAGGCCTATTTTAATGAAAATCAGTTGGTTGATATTATTCAGCAAACCCTACTTAGTAAAATGTTATAAATATGTTCCTGTAATGGATATTTTTAGTTTTTCTTTAGGAGGCTTTAGCCTCACAGGACTTTTAGTCCGTTACAGTAACCCTCCGCCTCTTTAGGCGTGTGGTTGTTTAGTACAACCATCGACAAAGTAGGCCTGTTGCGAAAAAAGGCTTCCGCAAAAAGAAAGAATGGCAATTGTAGCTCTAACAGCCGTTTTCCTCATAATTTATACGGATCTGTTTATTTTGTCCTTA
>JAISES010000245.1 GCA_031263965.1 Prevotella sp.
ACCCGCTACGATCGCCTGATAGGCGTTACTACTATAAAAAATGCGATGGACATCTTTTAACACAGGTGAATATTTTGCTATAAACGAAACAAATAACCGATAGCCTGTTTTCTGTTTCAAAAACTAAAAATCAGCAGGACGGATAAATTCACAAACAGATAAACAAAAACAGTTCAGTTCTTATATAAGAAATAAACAGCTGCTTTTTATTTCAATTATCTGCTTAATTTTAAGATCGTATGTGTATAATCTTAGAATGAAAGTAAATATGAAAAAAGACTCTGTTAATTACCAGTTTCTGTACAATCTGACAGATACAGAACATTACGAACTGCATCAATTTGTCCTTGGTGTGATTGGAATGTGTAAAGATGATATTCCCGATATGGCTTCGATATGGAATATCTACAATTTTCTACTCCGGCAAGAAAATAGTTATTATAAGTGTAAGGGTAATGCCGGTACGCCAAAAGCAGATATCCCAAACAATACGGAAACTACGCTCATCAGTTATCAACTGATTTATATACGCCGAAAAGTTGATAACGTATTATTAAACCTCGTAAAACTGATTAATGCCCCTGCTGAAACGAATGAATCAGCTCCCTGGACAGAGGAGGCATATAAAGTTATTATCGATCTGATCAATTCTTACCTGATAAAAACAGAATGGAAACATACGGCGGATGAGCATCTGATTAATTGACACACATCTTTCAGCTCTCAGGAGCCGGAAAACACACAAGAGATGGAATCTGCTCTTGAGAGATGAAACTTATCTCACGTGTGAATGCTTTTGCGCACACCCGTTTTACTGGGATGTACGACAAAATTCCCAATCGGCTAATCTCTTTAGGTGATGCAGGGCGAAAAAACCATTGTAATGTCTTCAAGAAACCATTACGATGCCTTTATAAAACCATTGTGATGTCTTTGCAGAACCATCGTAATGATTTTTTAAAAGCATTGTGATGATTTTTTAACTATTTCATTACTCTTTTAACCTCTCCGGAACCGATTAACAATCCTTTCCTGATAAACCTGCCCTGCTTTAGTTGTTTTTACAGGCTGCTTTCAGGATGTGTATAAATGCTTGTGTATAAGTCGTACACCCGGTTTATTGGTCGATAATGATACTTTCATTTAAAATCAATATATTTGGGACATTTAAAATGGGTACTAATAGTTGAAACCCTTATAAACAATGGTTGACGATTTTCTGAAGATTTACAAAAATAATGAAACGGGTAACATTATTCCTTTTCTTAAAAAGCTTTCGGCCAAAGACAAAAAAGAGATTGTCAGGGCGATGAAGCCTTTTTCAGATGTAGCTTATAATAAAGGGAATAAGGATATATTCTATGTAGCGGCGCTGGCCTGTTGCACGAAGTCGCAGTTCAAGACTTATACGCAATGGTATTATGGATATATTCCCGAGTTGGCCGACGAAGTATTGGCATGGCATTGTCCGGCCTGGCTGTCGGAACATTATAACAGCCTGATGGAAAGCAATTGGAGCTGTTTACCTTACGTATGCGTGTACTGAGAGAATGTCTGCAAACGGTAAACCAGGATTTTAAACTCGGATATGCCGGCTGGTTTGCAGGGTTGTTCACGGATATGAAGCCTTCGGAAGAGGAGTTGCTTCTTTTGCAGGACGATCTCTTTGCCACATTTAACAGTAAACATACCAAATTGCCCAATAAGGTATTGGAAAGCCTTAAAGCAATCGCTGCTCATCCCGGTTTCCGTCTGAACGACTTTATCGCTTCGCTGCCTTTGCTGCTTTCATCACAGATAAAAGCCATTGTAAACGCCATGCTTACCATTTTGGATAAGGTGGCCAGAACGGCGATAGAGAAGGGGGAAATTATTTGCCCCGAAATAGCGCCTGTATTTCTTAACTGGGATGAAGCGATTCAAAAGAAAGCGGCTAAACTGATCGCACAATATGGCAACAGGGATTCGGAGTTGATAAAAGAGTCTCTGGCCGGCTATAGAGATATGATTTTAATGTCGGTAAGGGAAATGCTGAAACCCTGGCTCAGTGCAGGCCCCCGGGAGCAGGAAGAAAATGAAACAGGTATCGAACTACTTCCTGTTACAGACGAAGCCAACCGGATTCCGTCTATCGAAACATTGTTTATGCTAAAGACTGAAATAGCCGGTATTACGCTCCTGTTTCTGGCCTGCTGTATGATTTGCTCGGAAAAGATGATCCGGAATTATGCTGGTGAAATATGGTTGGAACGCGCCGGTTCGGACCTGATAGACAGTTTTCAATTCGGATTCGTCATCGGAAAACTCTTATCGGCCAAATGGGCTCCGGTTAAAAGGCTGACTGATTTAATTACTGATAATCTGATGAACATTAGTCGCAAACATAATGAGGCCCTGGAGAGTATGACAAAGGCGGCTCTTACCCAGGTTTCAAAATCAATAACCAATCAAAAGAAATTGCAGGTCATCTGTGATGAATTGAATTATAAGTCAAAGTAGTCAGGTATGAAAGAAGAATTTTTGGAAATATTGAATCGGGCAGATAAGGAGGCTATTCTTCCTTTTTTGAAGAAACTAACGATTGAGGAACGGAGAGAACTGGTCCCTGTCCTTAAAAAGGAATATAAACAGTATGATTCATGGCGCGAACGTCGGGATGCGGGCGACAGATTACCTGTTTTGCAGGTTGCTCAGTTTGTTTGTTTCACTGCTACGGATGCCAAAAGGCTTAATCAGTGGGATATACCGAATACGGATGTTGTTGAGCAGATCATGGAATGGTACTGCCCGGAATGGTTTATCCGTCTCTTTACCGAGGCTGAATTTTATACTAATAGAACGTATGAAACAGTAAGTAAATGGCAGGATAAAGGATACGTTGAACCTTCCCCCGAACTGATTGTTTTAACCCTTCCGAACGCTATTCATAAATATGACAGGGAAACCAGAACAAAATATATAACAACCGTTGATATAGAAAGATACCCCATAACATTAGACGAACATATCTGGTATCTGTTTGAATATCCTTCCAATATCAAATGGGAAGACGGGTATATGCTCGGCAATAAAAATAAACTGACAGGTAAAGGGAACTGGTGCGATCTCTTTATTAAGTACGCTTCGGAAGGAAGGATTGACAGAATGAACGTATTGCGGGAAAGCCTGCTGGCCGTAAATCGCAATTTTAATAAAGTATTAACCGGTTGGTTTACGGACTTATTTATGGCAATGGAGCCCACAAAAGAAGAACAGTTAGCTTTACTGGATGAATTGTTTGCCACCCTTGCCTGTGTACAGACAAAACCGGTGAATACCACCCTCACCCTGTTTAAACAACTTTGCACGGAAGATGATTTCAAAGAAGAAAACCTCCTGGAATATCTGCCCGTACTGCTCAGCTCGGAAACAAGAGCGATTCTAAAGAATACCTTAGCGCTGACAGAAGCGATTCTAAAGAAAAAAACAAACTACCAAAAAGAGCTGTGCATGGCAGTTACCCGGGTTTTTCTGGTAAAAGACGAAGCCATACAAAAGAAAACGGCTGATATCATCACCAGATACATGAAACCGGATACCGGACTAAAAGAACAATTGGCTGTTTACGCAGATAGTATCCTGATGAGTATTCGTCCGAAACTGGAAGGCTATCTGGTAATGGAACAAACAAAGTCTGGTTTTTCCGGCAATCAACCGGTTTTATTTGAGAAACAACCTCTTTTGAACGAGAGATTACCGGAAATCAACTCTTTTGAAGATTTTGCCTTCTTTGCTTCACAGGCGTTGGATTTATCGGAAGCCTGTCAGTTTGATTTATTTGCAGGCGAACTGATCCGGTGGGGAAACGTAACCGACGCGTCGAATGTAATTATGCTGGAACCGGCTTTTCAGAAGATGTATAAAGTTCTTTCCAAATGGGAGACTCCGCCAATGTCGGGAATCCTTCATTTTATCCTGTTGGAGTATGCCGATTATTTGCTGGACAAATACCCGGAAGCTCTGCATAAAACCCTGAAACAAAAGAAGAAGTTCCTTCGTTCTGATAAAGAGCGCCTGGAAAAGAGCAACTATTACAAAACAAGAATTGGCCCCTTTGCCAAACGCGATATCCCTTCTTATTATACGGGATTCAAAGAAATAGGAAGTAACGTATTGGAGAAAATAAAGAAACAGGATACAGTACCACTCCTGTCAACTCCCACGCACCTGCCTGCATGGATTCATCCGGTAGTATTGGTCGAAAGGCTTATACAACACCAGCAGGCCGGCATTGAGCCGGCCAGTATGGATTTGCAATTAGGACTTCAGCGTTGCGCCTTTGAACAGACAGAAGAGGCATTGATAGTAGCCAGACAATCCCTTCAGGGCGAATACAAAGACCTGATGGCAGACAGCGGCAGTAACCCGTTCGCCCGGCATACGATTTAAAGAAACAGACGCTTTCAACTATAATCATATACCCAAAGAGTATATCTATAACAATTATCAATGGGAATCCTATATGGAAGAGTATTTAGCGTATGGCAGTTATAACGCCGAAAAGAGAGACTATGAAAGATACCCGGCCACCCGTCCTGGTATTCATCAGATCTCGCCCCAGTATAAACCGGAAAAAATACAATCCGACTGGTTTATGGAATACCTGTTTGATGCGGCTGATACGGATGAAAACATCCGGTTCCTACTTTCCGCCGTGCCGAATGTACCGGATAATATTTATAAACATATATCACTCCTTCTGTCTCGCATAAACTATGCGTGGGAAGTTAACGAACAACGTTTAGCCCGCTCGGCCGTTAAAATATTTCAGGAGTTAAAGACGCCAATGCGCGCTATGCATCATCTGTTCCTGGGAACCTGCCTTTTAGCAGGAGATAAGACCGTACGTGATTACGCCTCTCATATATGGACAGAACGTACCCCGTCAGAAATTGATAACAGACTATTAGGCAGTACAATCGGCCGGATAGAAACACACGAACTACTACCACTCAAACGCCTGACCGATCTGATAACAGACAAAATGCTCAACATAAGCCCCCTCCATAACCGGGCATTACAAGAACTGATTGAAGCGTTACTTCTGGAACTGAAAACACCCATCACAAATACAAAAAAGCTTTTGGAAATAAGGACAGAGATAATCAATCAAAGAGTAAAAAGAGTCAGGTAGCCTGTATTTAACTCATTAACTACTTAACTCCTTTAACTACTAAAATAATATAATATGGAAGATTTATTGACATATAAGTATGCGAATCCTTCTCATTTAGCGAGGAAGGGAAACGCGGAAGAACTATTCTTATCTAAATATAGTGAGATACAGAAAAATACGGATGCTCCCTGTTTCTTTTGGGGAAATATCAGCCAGCCGTTTATTATGGCCCGTTGCCTGATTACACTGTCTAATGTGGTGAAGTCGAGCTTCAGTATGTCGCCGGCAAAGATGGCTTTACTGAAAGACCCTATTGTAACGGCAGGTAATGGACGGATAAGGTTTGAAGGCTTTTCCCACTGTGCCGGCGTATATGCACGGGTAGATGTAATGCCTGACGGTCTGGATGGAGAGTTTTTAGAAAACGGAACGACCAACGTAGACTTCAACCAGCCGATGCTGAAAGCCTTAGGCGGAATCCGTCAGAATGAAAACTTTTACCGTCGCCTGCCCTTCAAACTAAACCGTATCATGAGTCTGAATCCCCGCATGAAAGGAGCTGACAAACTGATTGAAGAGAATAAGGTGGAACTAATTGGTAACACCCCGAAACGCGTTGAAGCCCGTGTAGAAGGAAGCGGCGTACGCCATACAGTGATTCTGGATGATAAAAACGAACGGTGCACCTGCGAATGGTATAGCAAATATCAGGGCGAAAGAGGCCCTTGCAAACATGTTCTGGCTGTAAAGAAAATGATTCGGAACGTATAGAGATACGTATACCGGGAACCTTATAAATACAGGTTCCCGGCATATACCGAATTCTGTTATGGGCTTTTACTTACCTAAAGCCTTTTTCCCTTTTTCGACGTAACTCATATCGCCAAATGATTCTAATCTGAATTTTCCATCTTTATAGGTAACCTTACATACTGCAGCATTACCCATATGTCCTGCATCTGGTTTCTTACCATAGCTATCAAGATCCGAAAGGAAAATACCGATAGACATACCATGACCGACAAGCAGGACGTTTCCACCGCCATTAGCAGCTTCTTTTTCTGCTATTTCCCGGATAGCTTTCTGACCTCTGGCTTTTACTTCGTTATAATCCTCTCCTATCCCTAACGTTTCCAACGCTTTGAACGAATCTACCATATCTTTTAATAAAGCCGGATTCTTTTCCATTGCTGCCATCATCTCTTTATATGATTTGTAATGTAAATACAGGGCAGCATCATTCCACATTTTAGGATTAAACTCGCCTTCATAACTGCCGAAATTAGTTTCGCGTACTCCCGGCACTTCTATTACAGCCATATCTTTTTGACCCTTAGCATCCAATACTATACGAGCGGTTTGACGGGCACGTCCCAAATCACTGGAGTATGCAACCTTAAACTGTATGCCTTCTTCTTTCAGGCCTTCTCCAAGATATTCAGCAACTTCTACTCCGGCTGGTGTAAGCGGCGTATCAGCCCATCCCTGCACACGATCCATTGTATTCAATATCGTTTTGCCATGCCGGGTAAAATAAAATGTTACGGTATTATCCTTTACCGGATTCTTCTGTGCAAAGGAGAATGGTGCAATACCTAATAATGCAGCTAATAAGAACAATTTATACTTTTTCATAACTTATAATTTTTTTATTATTTCTTAAATATCAATAAAACAGGATAATGATCGGAATAAATATCAGTGAAATCATCTTTAATTATCTCACATTCCACTATGTCGTTCTTCATATTTGAACTGACATAGAGATAATCATAACGAAGGGGAAACTTCGACTGATCATAAAATAATTTTGTCGGAGCAGAAGGGACGAACTGAGGATGAGATATTTTGAATGCATCAATGAACCCAAAATCTAATATCTTCTGTTGAATGGTATAATCTAATTCATCATCTTTCAGATTTTCATTCTGAGGTCTTTTCTTCCTGTCTTCTCTTATAAAATCACGCAACAGATTATTATCATATTCACTTTTATCCAATGGAGATACCGAGTTCAAATCACCCATAAATAACCATTTCCAGTCGGCCGGCTTCGATTTTACGGTTGCCAGTATCTGGTCAATCTCATAGCCCCTTTTCTTAGAAGAAAAAGGATGGAAATGCGTCACTATAAAATGATGCCCTTCTATCTCGGCAATAAGGAAACCATGTGAAGCATTTTCTACAATACGGGTCACATTTACAATCGGATACTTGGATGTAATAGCAACAGGAAAACTAATGGAACCGTCAGGAGCCGGCTCTCTTACTATGAATACATAAGGATGCCCATAGCTTTCCGCAAATTTCTGTAAATTATTGGGATTGGAGCCTTTTGGGGCAAAATCCGGATTTTGCTGGGTAAACCCATTCATGTCCTGCAATGCCAGAATATCCGGGTCTTGTTGTTTTATCCATTTTGCGAATTGAGACTTATTTTCAGTACTATCCTGTCTCATACCCCAGTAAACATTATAGCTGATAAGTTTTAATGT
>JAISES010000383.1 GCA_031263965.1 Prevotella sp.
GCATCGTTAGATGCGAGTTTATTTTGTTTAGCCGGCAAGCTGGTTGTGGGTCGGCTATCCGGTACAGCCTTGACTTTTTGTAACTTTTTGGTCAAGCAAAAAGTTAAGAAAAGGAATCGAAGATTCCGCTAAAAAAAGAACAATAAGACAAGCCGATAATATTTTTTGATGGTTTACTCTTGGTACTGCGTAACATGAGTGATTAAGTTAAAAAAATAGAGCTACTGATACTTAGCCTTATATGCCATAGCATAAAACCGTATTTCCTTTATCATTGATATTAATCCGTTAGAACGGGTTGGGGACAAATGATCCCGCAAGCCTACACGTTCGATAAAATAAAGATCTGCATTTATTATTTCATCGGGTGTCCTGTTTGATAACACTTTAATTAGCAAAGCTATTATTCCTTTCACTATAACAGCATCACTTTCCGCTTTAAAAACAATTTTCCCGTCCGCATAATCGGCTTGCAGCCATACACGGCTTTGACAACCTTCTATCAGATTGCTCTCCACTTTATGTTTCCCGTCAAGTTTTTCGAGTGAATTTCCCAGCTCGATCAACAAACTATACCGATCCATCCAATCATCGAACATCGAAAACTCTTCTATTATTTCGTCCTGTACTTCGTTAATTGTAGCCATTCTTATTTTTCCTTATATATAACTTCCAGTATCGTTTGCCCGACAGCTTTCAATGTTTCTTTGCTGATATTGCTCATATCATCTTTCCGGGTATGCCAGTACGAACCAAAATGATGTTGTGTATCAGCATCAAAATGAATAATATCGATACTTGGAACCTTTCTCAACTGATTTACATAAGTATGATCATCTATTACCCCGCTACCGTCTCTTCCTACAAAGTAATTGCTATAATTCAGACGGCTGGCCGTACTCCAAACTTTTTCCACAACATCATTCGCGAATTCTTTCGATGTAAGTTCTTTTGCAAAGACAGCATCAGGCGCACCCACCATATCCAGCAGAATGCCGTATTTAGCTTTATAATCAGGCACATGCGGATTGTTTGCCCAATATTGGGTTCCCAGACACCACCAGTCACCCGAAGTTTCTGATTTATCGAAAGCAGGAGGCCCATAGTCTTCGGCGTCAAAGAAAATAATATCGACACCTACATTGGGCGATTGAGTTTGCAACACACGTGCTACTTCAAGTAAAACACCGATGCCGCTTGCCCCGTCATTAGCCCCGAGCAAAGGCTTATAATGATTTGCCGGATCAGGGTCTCGATCTGAATACGGGCGTGTATCCCAATGTGCGAAAAGCAGCACACGGTTCTTTTTATCCGTTCCGTACGAACCGATGATATTGCGGGCATTAAGCTTTGTACCATTGTATGCAGTCACAGTCATTTTTTGTTCATGGACTTCCGCACCAAAACGTTTCAACGAAGCGGCCAGGTAATCTCCGCATGCGATATGTTCCGGAGTATCCGGCACACGCGGGCCAAATGAGACCTGCTTATCTACATAAATATATGCACTATCGGAGTTAAAATCAGGCGATACCTTTTGATACGGTTCCACAAATGCCGCTTTTTGAGGCGTCTTGCCACAAGAAAAAGCAAACAGGGGAAGTATTATACCCGTAATAATTACATTTTTTAATGTCATTTTATTTTAAAGTTTTGATACTGGATACAAAGATAAAAATTAGTTAGAGATTGCTGTGCTTTCACTTTGTTTTTCCACCGTCATTGCGAACCTGAAAGGTGAAACAATCCGGAGTACCGGATTATTTAGACTACTTAGCGACACTACGTTGCGCTCGCAATGACGAAAACTGTCTGTTTATTTGTTTATTTTAAATACATCCTCAAATTATATTTTCAAACTGATCCGGCACATTAGACGAGCGGATTCTCCACTCGCGCGGATACAGGTTATTTGCTCTGTTGCCGATATTTTTCACAAACCCCAACGGTATATTCCCGTAAGTAAGCAAAATATATCCTTTCGGCAGGCCGGTCAATACAAGGGTTTCTTTCCGAAGGTATAAAACGGCTGTTTTCCAATCCACCTCCAATGTAATAAAAGCATCTTTATTCAGAAAACGGCTCAAGGCCAAAGATTGACAGGGAACAAAATCCTTCCCCTTAAATTCGCCTAAACAAATACCTTCGGACACAATATTCAGTTCCGACCTTATAATTTGCAAATGGCTGTACAGACGGGACGGAAAAGCAAACCACCTGTCATCGCGGAGATAAAAAGTAAATCTGTCAGGATTTAATATCAGGTTTTTATATTCTGCCTCCGGATTTATTTTACTTCTATTATCCTTATCTTTTATTTTTCCCACCCTTTTTTCCTCATCCCCTTTTTTCCTCAGCACTGCGCAAAAAAAGCCTTCTCCGTTCGTCTTGTGCGGGAAAAACCTGTATGCAACAACATCTTCGACAAATGAAGAACTTATCCCCCATTCCTTTACAATATCTACGGGCAAGATGTCAGCGCCTAATTCGTCGCGTATCCATCGAATATTTTCCTCATTTTCTTCGAGGTTGTAAGTACAGGTGCTATATATCAATACTCCCTCATTTTTCAGAGACGGCCATATATCCACCAATATTCGTTGCTGGCGTTCTTTGCACAACTTCACATTCGCTAAAGACCATTCAGCGACGGCTCTTTCATCTTTCCGAAACATGCCCTCGCCCGAACACGGCGCGTCCACAAGCACAACATCGAAAAATCCTTTTAGCCTACCAATCCGTGACGGGTCATTATTAGTGACTACCGTATCAGGATAACCCCATTTGGTAATATTTTCAGATAGGATATTCGCCCGCGAACGTATAACCTCATTAGATACAAGTAAACTATCATCATCTAAAAAATCAGCTATTAATGTCGACTTTCCTCCGGGGGCAGCACAAAGATCCAATACTTTCATCGATGGAGAAGCATATTGTTTCAATACCCGGGCTATAAACATGGAAGAAGCTTCCTGCACATAGTAGCTGCCGGAATGAAACAGAGGGTCGAATGTAAATTGAGGCCTTTTATCTAAATAAAAACCACTATCGCACCATGGAACCTGAGCCAATGGCTTTGCCGGCGCAATCTTGGAATTATTTATACGTACACTTGCCGGCGATTCTCCATTCAAAGCCTCAACGAAGCTATTCCACTGTTCGCCCAACAGAGGTTTGGTATATGTAACAAAATCGGCCGGAAGATTCATTTATATCGTTTTAGGAACACAAAGTTAATCAAATCATCATTATTTTTTATAATTTTGGGACGCAATGAACAACAAACTTATGATAAAGGAAACAATAGCACAAGAAAAGAATATTCTTACCGTGCTGTTTATTTATGCGTTCCTGCTTATATTCTTTTGTTCCAAGATGTCGCCGTTGTATCCTATAAACGATTGGTCGGATATAAACCTTTATTTCAATATAGGAAAGATGATAAATGCAGGCAAAGTACCTTACACAGAAGCATTCGATCATAAAGGCCCTCTTATCTTTTTTATATACGGCATAGGAGCATTAATCTCGGATTCGTCATTCTTTGGAATGTACCTTATAGAATCTATCGGTTGGGCTATCATGATACTATTCGCATATCTTACAGCAAGACTGTTCGTTGACAAAATATATGCATTTATCGTAGCTCTTGTCTTTCCCGTGCTGATGCTATCTCACACATCACAGGGTGGTTCTGCCGAAGAATTTATCGCTATTGCGCAGGTAGCCAGCCTTTATTTCTTTATCAGATATTTCAAAGACGACACTCCGGTTCACAAACCAAAGCATATGCTGATACACGGAATAATGAGCGCCATTACCCTACTGATAAAGATCAATCTTATTGTTTTCTGGTTCTTCCCTTTACTAGCCATTTTTATAGGCCTTATAATAAGAAAAGAATATAAAAACCTTATGCAAAATATAGCGGCATACATTCTCGGGGTAATGATTATTACACTTCCTGTCTGTATCTATTTTGCAGCCAACAATGCCCTATCCGAAGCGTGGAATATCTATATTGTACTGAATAAGAACTATGCTACAATAGGAAGCTTCAGCGAAACCGCAGAAAGCCTTGCCGTCCGTTTCTATCTGCGGTTACGTTTCGAAACTTTCGAGTTTCTGACAATTCTTACAGGCGCTATATACTTCCCTATCAGGCACATTGGCAATAAATGGGGGCGTATCGCACTGGTTTTATCTTTCTTTGCCTTGTATATAGCCATATTCAGCTCACCCAAATACGTACACTATTATTCCATACCATATTACGTGTATGCCTTGCCGGGGTGTATCGTACTATGCCGGTTCATAAGAATAAAGCCGGTAAAAGCAGCTTATATAACTTTATTTATCCTTATTTTGGCCTGGGGAATAAGGCAACGTGAATTTTATGGGCTGCAAATAAATGAGATGACACGTTCGGTAAAACAGGAAGGGCTTATTTATCAATTCAGTGGAATTATAAACAAAGAAAAAGATCCTACCTTGCTAAATCTTGGACTCGACACAGGGAATGCTGTATTTACCGCAGCAAATATAGTCCCGAATGTCCGTTATTTCATATCGCCTAATCTGCCGGATGATCTATATCCCGAGATGCGGGATGAACAAACAAAATATATAGAAAAGAAAGAGATTCAATTTATTATTCTGGCCGAAGGCTCTGTAAATTATGATTACTTTCATAACCTGCCGGCCCTGAATGAAAATTATACCATTGCCGACTCGTATTTAGAAGACGGATATAAGACTTACTATTTATACAAAAGAAAAGATTAAAATATGCAACCATCGCTATACCTCATACCTGTCACTTTAGGCGAAACCGGTATCGAACGGGTTCTTCCTCCACATAATAAAGGAATTATCTTACAGATAAAATATTTTATCGTAGAAAATATCCGTTCGGCACGCCGTTTCCTGAAAAAAGTCGACAGTTCTATAAATATCGATGACCTTACATTCTATGAACTGAATAAACATACCAAACCCGAACAAATAGAAAGTTACCTGAATCCCATTTCGGACGGATTCCATATAGGAATCATTTCGGAAGCCGGCTGTCCGGCTGTTGCCGACCCCGGAAGCGATATTGTTGCTATTGCTCAACGAAAAAACTACAAAGTAATTCCACTCGTTGGCCCCTCATCTGTTTTATTATCCCTGATGGCCTCCGGATTTAACGGACAAAGCTTTGCCTTCCAAGGCTATTTGCCTGTAGATGGTTCTGAAAGGATAAAGAAGATCAAACAACTGGAACACAATATATATCACGAACACCAGACACAAATTTTTATAGAAACCCCTTACCGCAACCTGAAACTTGTGGAGGATATATTAAAGCATTGTATCCCGTCTACGAAGTTATGTATCGCCATGAATATAACCTGTGAAAATGAATTCATAAAAACCTTGCCTGTAAAACAATGGATCAAACAACTGCCGGATATGGATAAACAACTGTGTATATTCCTATTATACAAGTAAATATTATACGATTTCAGATAAACAAATATTTATGCCAAAAATAACCGTTATTACGCCGACTTACAATTCCGGAAACACTTTAGACGGGACAATAGGGGCGTTGCTCAGACAAACTTTCTCAGATTTCGAATATATAATCATTGACGGGGTTTCGAAAGACAAAACAATAGAAAAGATAAAAAACTATATCCCTGCTTTTGAAGCAAAAGGTGTTACGGTGCGAATCATCAGCGAACCCGACAAAGGTGTATATGATGCCATGAACAAAGGCATATCTTACGCCCGTGGTGAATTGATCGGAATCACTAATTCCGACGACTGGTACGAGGACAATGCGTTAGAAGCCATGTGGGCCAAGTATACCGATGGCAAAACGGACAAGGCGAACTCGATGATATATGGAATTGAACGCGTATGGAAGGGCGATCAAATCTTTAACGTACAACGCAGGGGAGCTTCTTTCGTATCGGAAAGCGTACTGCCCCACTCTACTTTTTTTGTAGCAAAACAAGTGTACGAAAAACATGGAGCCTTCGACCTTTCGGTGAAAATATTAGCCGACTACGATTTCATTTGCCGGTGTGTAAGCAAGGGGGTAAAACTCGAAGAAGTAGATGTGGTCATTTCCAATTTCCGTTTAGGAGGCATATCGTCTTCCTATTTCGATTTTTATGAAGACTATTATAAGATACAGCATAAATACGGATTCATATCCGGCAAAAAATACAGGGAATATAAATATCTTCTGAAACTAAAAAAACTGATAAACAAAGTAAAAAGAAGATGGTGATAAACAGAGGAGGGAATATGCCGGGTATTCCCTCTTTTTATTCTAATGATAAAGATTCATTTCAATTGTTGACCCATCCATGCCGATAATGCACGCTATTAGCATATGTACAGAGTTATCAATAGCGAACGCCCCAACAATCCCGCCTACTACGACAAGATTTCCGAATTGCTCAAACAACTACCCGAAGATGTCAAGAATGGCAAATTATCATACAAAGAGTTGATAGAAAAACTAATTTAGAAAGTCAGGGAAATGAAAGGACACGGGAGAGTTTATCCCACCACAATATCTACTCTTGGAATGAAAGCACTCTATGATAATTTAGGAAAAAACGAAGCATTGACAATTAAGGTTCATCAGGCAGTCAAGAGAAATGCTAAAGACGGATGGCGAAAATGAAGCGTTCCGGCGAAAATGAAGAAAGTTCACCGAGCGGCAAGCGAAGCACTTGATTCTGAAGATGAAGAATTTATAAACCAAATAATAACTGTCATTTCTAGTCAAAAGAAGTATTGATGGAGTATGTAAAAGTGGGAAATATCTCTATTGAGGTGTATCGTAAACCGACTTAAAAACATCCATTTACGTGTATATCCACCTGATGGAAACATACAAATATCGGCCCCCGAACAAATGGAGTTAGACTCTATTCGTCTTTTGCCATTACTAAATTAGAATGGAGTTTATGTAAATTAGATTTCGTATTTCCAGGGATTCACTTTGATTCTTAAATTATGCAAAGCAGCACATGTAGCAAAAATATGTTCCACAAAAGAGTTTGCCCTCAGCCGGCATTCCTCTTTGACAATCCTCATGAACTTGATACCTCCGATGGCATGTTCTACCCCTTACACGGACACGGGAAACCTCCCTGTTGGTTATTTTATCTTCTTCGGAAAGTTCCTTCCCTCTGCTTTTCTTGACAGGTTGTACAATATTGACTCCATCCGGCCTATAGCCCTGATAACCTGTGTCCTGATACAATGTGCAGGGGTAAGGGAAAGAATACATCGTATCGGCCATCTTCTTATCGTGCATCTTGCCGCAAACAATCTGGCTGGCAAAGAGTACCAGACAGGACGCTGT
>JAISES010000424.1 GCA_031263965.1 Prevotella sp.
CAGTCGTTAAAAGTAGCTTGATTTATCTGTTCATTTTCTCTCGTCATTGCGAGCCTGAAAGGCAAAGCAATCCAATAATTCCATTTCCTGGATTGCTTCGCTACACTACGTTTCGCTCGCAATGACGAGAGAAAACGAACAGATTTTTTAACATAATCAAACCACTGGCCGGTATTCTTTAAATAAAATAGCAACTTGAATTATATAATCAAAACTGGAAGTAGATAAACGGCTGCGGACCACTCGAAGCTGTGGCAAATATTGTCCAGAATACTAATCCGGCCATTGCAGCTTTTACTATTAGCGGAGTATTGTTAAATCCGGCTTTGATCGAATTTACAAACTTTTCGGGCAGGAAATGCATTATATAGCCTATTGCCAACAGTATAAATACGTTTTTATATCCTTCAAGTATTGCCAGCCACTCATTCGGGGAAAATGAAAGTTTACCAATGTTAGATATTACATTCCCGGCCGATTCGAAACTATCGGCACGGAAAAATATCCAACAGAATGCTACAAAATGAAATGTAAACAATATGCAGATGATACGGGTAAAACGGTTGTCAGGCACTTTGATAAATTGCTTAAAGAAACGTTCTCCGGCAAGTATGCCCCCGTGTAACCCTCCCCACATAACAAATTTCCACGAGGCGCCATGCCAAAGCCCGCCTATGAGCATAGTAAGGAATAAATTGATATACGTTCTTATTTTTCCTTTACGGTTTCCTCCCAGCGATATATATAGATAGTCGCGTAACCATGACGATAAGGATATGTGCCAACGACGCCAGAATTCAGTGATGGACTGAGACTTGTATGGTGTCAGGAAGTTCGGTGGTATATGGAATCCCATCAATAACGAAAGACCGATAGCCATATCCGAATAGCCCGAAAAGTCGCAATATATCTGGAGGGTATAGCCATATACAGCCATCAGGTTCTCAAATGCCGTATAGCTCATAGGGGAGTCGAATACCCGGTCTACAAAGTTGGTGGATATATAGTCCGAGATTACGGCTTTTTTGATTAATCCTATCAGTATAAGGAATATGGCAGCGCTTGCATCCTCTTTGCTGAGGTGCAGCTTATTTTTCATCTGAGGCAGGAAATCCTTTGCCCTGATAATAGGTCCTGCCACCAACTTAGGGAAAAACGTGATATAGAAACAGAAATCCAATAGCGAACCGGCGGGTTTCATTTGTTTGCGGTACAAATCGACAGCATAGCTGATGGCTTCGAAGACAAAGAAAGAAATTCCAATGGGTAATATTATATTATGCAAAGCAAAATCACCATGGAAAAGAGCATTTAGGTTTTGAATAAAGAAATTGGTGTATTTAAAATAGGCCAGCATCAGCAAATTGCCTGCTATAATCAGGACCAACAGGAATTTCTGAACCGACCGCTTTTCCGTGTGATACATTTTATTAGCCAGTAAATGCGTGACGACCGCGCAGATGACCAGTAATATGAAATAGTTCAGACTAAAGCGGAAACCGAACATACTGATCGCAATAGTATCGCCTCCGGCCAGATAATAGAAGTATAAAGAAAAAGCAATCAGATACCACTTCCTGAAATAATCATGTTTGGCGCTGAATACGTAAATAGTATAAAATACAAGGAAGAATCCCAAAAAAAAGATACTATTGAAGAGTAACCGGTGTTCGGGATTGAATACGAACATATGTCCGTATTCTTGTATCAGGCCGCCGATGTAATCAGGTAAGTATATATTGCTGATTTTATCTAATAATTCTTTCAATTCTTTGTGTTTTTAAAATAATTGTATGCATCTATAAAGTCTGATGAAAATAACTGTCCTTGCGCTTCATATCCTTGTGTTGTGTAATGGACATTGTCGCGGGTTATCATTTTCGAGTATTCTCCACGCGGCCTTATACCGGATTCTCCGCCCATACGTGAGAAAAGATCCCATACCGGCAGGTTAGTCAGTCCCATCAGGGCTACACTGTATGACGCTACATAAGGATTCGTGCGCCGGCGCGGGAATAGTGATGGCGGCGGTGTCATAACCAAAATTGTAGCTTTGCTATTCAGTTTTTTTATGTTATTTACAAACTCGGCTAATTGGTATGTATACTCTGTGTCGGACAGTTTCCCGTAAGATTCATTTGTGCCGAAAGACAAAATAATCAGGTCGGGTTGCAAGAGCGGCAGTTGCTTAAAGAAAAGCGGATATTTGTTATAGTCCGACATTTTTGCTCCATTTACTCCAATAGTGTGGTATACTATACCCGGTTTGTCGTTTTCGATAACAAATCCGTTGAGGTTATACATTGCATCCTTTTTGTCCGGTAATATTGTGATTCTGTCCAGCAAAGAATCGCCGGTGTATGAAGAACAATATGGTATGGTCGCCAGATCGACAAAATCAAGTTCTTCTTCTTTTATATTTGTTTTCCGGGTTACGGCTTTCACTGCTTTAGCCTTGCCTTTTCCCGGTATTTTAAGTCTTTGTTTCGGTTTTATGAGATTCGATTTCATTCCGTTGGCAGCCTTTATCTGATTTACCGTTACTCCATATTTCCGGCCTATAACAGACAGGCTTTCGCCGCTTTTTACGGTATGATATTTAACTGCTGTGCCACTCGATATTCCCGATGCGCTCCCTCCGGATACCTCCAAAGCGTCGGCCGTTACCGACATTCTGTAATGGGCTTGTTCATTTGGATATATAATTTTTATATGGTTGAACTTATATTCTTCGCGAGTAGATAGTTGCAACATAAAATCCTGAGACGAGGTGTAAAGGGCAATGCCGCTTAATCCCACGCCGACATCGGCTATCGGAGAAACATTTTTAAGGCTCTCCCAAGGCGCATTGCTGACATATTTGACATAATAGGTTCCATTGGTTCTGACCAAACTGTACGGGAATGTAAAACCAAATCCTCCGTTTCCGAATTTCCCCTGCAAAGCCATTCTGATGGTGTTTGTAAAAATATCAGCTTGAATATGCGAATCTCCGATGTGCACAATGTTTATTTTGCCTTTTTTATTTTTTTCCAAACTGTAGAGTTTTTCAAATACCGGTGATAGTAATGACTGATTGGCAAATATACGCCCCCTGCCGTCTTCTTTACTTTGTGCCGCCAAAGGCATCATCGTTGATAGAAGAAGGCAGATAGACAGTAATTTTTTCAATAACATCATCGGCAAAGTCTTTCCTTATTCTTGTTTAGTTTTATACTTGGCATAGCCCTTGTTTATCTCTCCGTAAATTAGTTTTGCTATTTTTCTCGATCCGGCCATATTGAAATGGGTGTAGTCTTTACCGGCCATCTTGTATTCATCCACCCATTTTACCATCGATCCGTTTCCTCCCATCAGATTATACAGGGAAATATAACCGCAACCTGTTTTACGGGCATAGTTGCGTTGTGCATTTGCTAAAGGTATTACAGCAGGGTCAGTCTGCATTATCTGATCTGTTTTTGATGCTTTATCGGCCGTAGAGATAATTAATATATCAGCGTTAGGAAAGCATTGACGCAGATTTGCCACTACTATTGTCATGCTTTTTTCATACCAGTTGTAATTAAGCGAGCCGTAACCAAGTACATTTGCTCCGTACTGGAGAATGATGAGGTCGTAATTCAATACCCTGTCGAATGCGTTCATTAATGCCGGATTGAGGATAGATAATGGTAGTCCCGAATTTCCCCGCATAGAGAAGTTATCTACATGAACACCTTTTCCGTCGTCAAAGTTGAAACCATATACCGGTATTGAATCCGTTTTATGGAAATCTACCTGCAAAGACTTAACATCGTGAGATGTAAGACAGAGTGTGTTTAACAGATTGTTTGGAGTCAGTAATTTGTTAAGTACGGAGTCTTTATTTGCTTTAACAGATACATAAGCGTGCTCGTTGTGCGAACGGCCGTAAAACAGAACCGGATTGTTTAGATCTGTCGAATATTTCTGTGATTGCGCCTTGTATTTTACCCAATAGGTCTGATTAGGGTCTTTTGCAAAGAATACTTGTCCATCTATTCCGAACGGACGGGTTGGCTTTTTTACTTTCAGGAATGATTGAACTGTCCAGTTTTTTGAATATTGGTGCGATATGGAACCTCTGGATAGGGCTGACAGAGAGGATATGGCTACAAAGCCGACTCCACGGCCGCCATAGTTCTCCTGAAACTCGCTGCGAACATCTTGGACAATGAAGTCTCCATCGTTCATCGAATCTCCGAAATAACCGATGCGCACCGTTCCCGATTTTTCTTTTTCCAACTTATGCAGTTTTGCATAAAAGCGTTCTAAATTTTGGTATCCGTCACCTTCGATCGATGGATCTATACTTACTTCTTCTGCATGGACCGAATCAGGCGCTGCGACCGGGTTGCTTTCCGCAATATCCATAGTATCATTTATGGCATTGATCATCATGCTGTCTACAAGGATATTTTCTGTAACGGTTACCTGCTCGGGAAATAAACGGTTTGGCAATACAGCCTTCAGGGCCAGAAAGCATGTTGTGGAGACTATAATAAATAGAATAACCTTTCCGAAATACGAATTACCGGGTGCGTTCACAATCTGTAAATTAAAGTAATATTTCATTTTTGAAATATAATTCTAGCAAAGAAGTGCAAAGCTAGTTACTTTCTCTGTAAATAATATACGTGGAGATAAGAAACTGTTTTAATTTTAGCGAAAAATATTATTACAGGATTTAAAAAAAACTTCGTAGCAATTTTTTTCGCTAAAATTAAAACAGTTTCTTAGCCATTTTATTGTAAATTTAGCGACTAAAGGCAACTTTAATATATGCTAAAGAATAAAACCACATTATTATATATCTTATTACTTTTTTTCGGATTATGCATACCGTTGATCCTTAATTGCATAAAAGGTAATGCGCTTCATTATGATGAGGCATATTCCATTCTTTTGGCAAAAGATTCGTTTTCGGGTATTTGGTCTGTTACAGCAAGGGATGTGCATCCGCCTCTATATTATTTCGGACTGAAGGTATTTACTTTCCTGTTTGATTTTTCTCCCGATTCTTATTATCTGTACCGCATCTATTCTATAACAGGATATTGGTTGTGCCTTTTACTTTGCGTATTCCCTATAAGAAGGCTGTTTGGTAAAAAGGTTTCTTTTTTGGTTATGATTTTATTGATGCTTATTCCGGTATCGGTTTATATTTACGCTAATGTGAGAATGTATTCATGGGCTATGTTTTTTCTTTTGGGTACTTTCGCTTATGCTTATGATGCATACAAGAACAACTCTTTATCTGCTTGGATAAAACTATCAGTATTCATTTTATGTGCGATGTATACACATTATTATGCTCTACTGTGTGGTTTTTGGATATTTATACTCCTGCTTGTATTTTTGCTGATAAAAAAGACAGACAAAGCAGAAAAACGAAAATATATAATCAATTATTTAGTCTCGGGATTGGTTGTATCAGTTGCTTATATGCCATGGTTATACAATCTGTTGAATCAGATGAAAGAGGTTACAGATAATTACTGGATAACAGGGCCGCAGTTGAAAGAAATACTTTTTTCTCTCGAATTTTTCTTTTCTCCGATTGGCTTTACAGATCAGTATGGAGCTTTTCTAAAGAATATACCGGTACAACTCCTGTTATGTTCTACTCTTTTGTTAATGGTATATACAATATATCTTGCTGCTAAAAACTATAAAACGAACAAAGAGAATATAAACACAGGAATAATATGCTTCGTTGCCATAGTATTGCCTCTTATGAGTGTTTTTATTTATACCGCATCGGTGAAGCCCATTTACTCTGTCCGCTATCTGGCTTGTTATCTGACTCTGTTTATTTTAGGCATGTCTCTATTCATAGCAAGTCTGCCCGAACGAAAAACAAGCAAATATCCGGTCTATACTTTGTTTGCTTTATTGATTATTGGTTTTGGTCTGACAGTAAACGCCTTAGCTCAACGAAATGGAAAAGAAAATGCAAAAGCTATTGATCAGGCTGTTGAAGATTTTGCCAAAGATTGTGATTATGTCTTTTATTCCAATGAAGGTGCAATTTCGGATCTAAACTATCTTTCTGCTTACCATCCCGAATATACATATTATCTGGTTACATCGAATGATGCTAAAAAAACGGCGCTTCCGTTTTGGTTTATATCAGGTGATACAGTTCTTTTAAAGCCTTTTACGGAGATACAAAAAACGGATAAAATTGCAACAGAGGCGAGGTTTATTTATGTTACTTACCAATTGGATAAAGATGACCCTGTATTGGAAAATTATACCGTCATCGATAGCCTTAATGTAATGAATATGTACAAGATGACACCTAAAACAAATAAGGATTGACATGAGCCAATCCCCGTTCATATGATTAATTATAAATGAGTTTTATAATGTTTTCAAGTTCAGATTACGCCACAATACTTTGATTCCTCCACCGTCATGGATTTGTAAAGCAATACGACCTTGACCGTCTCCGATTTTTTCATCATCAAGAGTTATCATCTCTTCGCCGTTGAGCCAGGTTGTTATTTTATTTCCTTGCAGTAGGATACGCATCGTGTTCCAATCGCCGACTTTCAGTAATTCTTCTTTTTCTTTTGGTATCTGAATCAGCCAGCCACGTCCGTATGATTCGTATACACCTCCTGTACCATGACCTTTTGGAGCTACTTCTACTTGCCATCCGTTGACTTTAACGCCTTCTTCTATAAAAGAACGGATAAATACACCCGAATTTCCATCGGCTTCTTGTTTAAATTCAACGGTCAGGTCAAAATCGTCATAGTAATCACGTGTAGCTAAGTAACCGTATTTTTTATCCGGGCCACTTTCACAAACCAGCAACTCGTCTTGTACATACCATTTTTCGGTACCGTAAGCTTCCCATCCGGTGAGATCTTTCCCGTTAAACAGGCTTACTTCTTTTATTTTTCGGGGAAGTTCTTTTACTTTAATATTGCGGAATGAAGCCGGTGAACCATGATCCTGCAAACATATTACTCCTTTTTTAGCAAGTCCGTATTCAGGTGCATTGCTCCATTTTCCACTGTTTTTACGGGCAAACCAGTCGTCTGTCCATGCTTCGAATTCAAGTATCTTTTCACCGTTGAGCCAATGTTCTACATGCCCGTTGTCAAATACTATTTTAGAGTTATTCCATTCTCCGTAAGGATTTACTTTCATTTTTGCCGTATCGGGCAGATACATAGCGTAGTCTACTCCCAACCGTTGCCAAGGCTCTAATGTCCCATCAAAGTTAGGCTCGTCGATTAGCTGGTACTCAGGGCCTGTTACATATGGAACCTTGTATTGAGGCCGTTCTACCACATGATATAGCATACCGCTATTACCTCCTTTGGTTAATTTCCAATCCCATGAAAGCTCGAAGTTTTCATATTGCTTATCTGTGACAATATATCCACTTCCGTCACTTCCATCACCTTTAGCCTGGATACAACCATCTACAACATGCCATGGTTCGGTGAGAGTATCGCCATTATAGTCCCGCCAGCCATTCATCGTTTGCCCGTCGAATAATAATTGCCACCCTTCGGATTTTTCTTTGCCGGTGAGCATATTGTGCTGTTGGGTACTACCACAAGATGCTAAAAAGAGTGTAGAAATCAAAGCTGCTGCCAGCCTGTTTTTAAAAGTCGAAAAGTTCATATTGATTCAGGTTAATATTAATAATTCCAATAAAGATAAGAAACTATTTCGTATTTCTGTTCGATAGATATTTGAAATATAGGTTTTATAACATTTATTGATGTATTGCAAGTAACATTAATATAAATGATTATCGGATACTATACCTAAACGAATTTTTATAAGAGACAGCCGCTATTAAAAGTCTGTCAAAAAGGTTCTCAGCAAAATACCTTCGGTTAAATTTATAGCAAAACTCGTTCAG
>JAISES010000461.1 GCA_031263965.1 Prevotella sp.
ATATTTCTTATATGGCGGCACAAATCGCTTCAATACGCTGATAAAATCCTTCATCTACACAAAAGAACGAAGGATTACTCTTTCACACAACGGACAGAATAGGCATCCGCATTCGCCCCCCCCGTATCCTTGCTATATAAAACCACATCACGCATTTGGAAACTGTAAGAAAGGCCGGGAATAACAGGTCCGTCTTCTTTTTCTCTCCAGGGAGTACTTGTCCAGTAATATCCATGTCCCATATTCCCGTCAGTGCCGGAATATATCAGTTGTGAGCCATACGATTTCCCCAGCCTGTGCCACCCTCGCCTCATGCCGGCTACCGGCCATGCCGTAGGAGTATGCTGGTAGGAATACACCCAGTACCGATTACTGTTACCTTCGTTATAGAACCAGATTTCGGTTGACGGCGGTTGCGACCATTCGTTATATGCACTGTATAACGCACTAAAATCACCCATTGCAGGCACTTTATATCCATGAGGACACGGGTCATAATCGGTTTTCTCTTCATCCGACCATAAATCCAGGTTATTTGGAGAAAGCCAGTCGGCAGGATCATGTTCGGACGAAGCATTTTCATTATAAAAAAATCTCATCGGATATTTTATCGATTTCTCAATTGAAGCGTCCGACATACTGGCCGGAGACCATTTGGTCACATTTTCCGCATCAGCGCCCCATGTAATTGCCGGATTATCCTTATTAACACGGGTATGCGCCCTGGCAACCGACAATACGCTTTCCCCTTCATCAAACAGCCGGCCATCGCCGCCAAAGAACGGGTCCTTGCGTCCCCACTGATATACAAGTCCGTATGTATCGACAGCCGGAGACGACGCCGTATCAGCCGATAATGCCCCGATATTTCTATCCATGAACATGGCAGCTCCATATCGTATATTTTCCGGTTTGTCTGTAATCCAGATATGCCACGTCCACATGATATTACCTTCCGCATCTTTAAGGGCAAGAACGACATTACCTTTCATAAAATCAAATTCCGTTCCCACGCGGAATCTTATTGTTTTACGATCCGGATCGGATGGCTCAAATGCACCAAAAGAAACATTACTGATCAGTGTCTCTCTTTCTTCATCCGACAATTGACCGCCACCCGCTTTCGAAGCCCATAGCCAGTCCGCCGTGAAATCCCCGGTCGAGACCGGCAGTTCCCCACTGATTTTCCGCGCAGGAATCTCGTACAAGCCCGGTTCGGAGATTATATAAGTATTAGCCGGCCTGTCAACAAACGATTCTTTCGGCACATCATCGGAATAAAGATTATCCGCCGTCAGTTTCACATCAAAAGGAATCACCTCATTCCTCGGAATTTCTCCAAATCCGCTAAAAGTAGAAAAGGTTTTATAAGTTTCGCCATTGTCACTTTCCGTTTCCATGCGTACAACCAGTTTATTAGAATAAAATTTGAATGGAGGCACAACAATCCAAATGACAACCGGCGTACTTATATTCGAGGTGATCTCAGGGCTGTTTTCGATTTCAGCAGTTATTTCCGACTTATATTCGGAGGAAAATACCGGTTCACTGTACGTAGTCGTTCCGGGTATATACTTCAAATCAATGGTATACGTTCCGGCCAGCTTATATAAATCGCTTAACGGGGTAAGGGTATCGCGACCCGCCATATACATGTCAAATTTTTTTATCTTCTGACCGGCAAACCTTACAAGGTCAGGATCTTTTGTTATAGCAAAACGGAAGATAGAAAAAACATTTTTAAACTGGACGCTTGCTATTTCATCTTTAAAGCTCACCACGTCGGAATGATCCGATATCATTAACATCCGGCTCAACAAGGCAGGCGGTATATCAGCCTGTAATAAAGATATAGAAACAGCCTGGTTCTGAATTTGAGGCAGTTCGCCCGAATAGACCGTACCCTCAACCGCAGTTGAAGAATAAGGATAATAAGCGAAACAGTAACCCGACGAATCGGAGCCACCCGTCTCATATTCATATTCATAATAACTGTTATTTAATACGATCAATTTATTGTTCTCTATAAAATCTACACTTCTATTTTTATATAAAAACAAACCGACAGTCTCCGTAGCCATACTCTGTTTGCTTACGGAGCCACTTTCTACCGTCGCATTGAATCTGAATACATATTTATCCCCATCCGGCGGCGTTTCGGGAGGATCGACAATCGGTCCTTCGCCATCCGAAATTTTTTCACTTATACAACTGTTTGTCATGACAAACAGAGACAATAATATGCTTAAAAATAATAATAAATTTTTCATCGTTCACCTCCTGTTTTAGCCTGAACTAAATAATGGTGCGCAAAGATATGGATTTTTTTTTCGAATAACCTAACAATAAACAAAAAAACATTCGCTCCGTCTGAATGAATTTCAAACGGAGCGAATAAAATCTCTTACGAAAAGAGATAAATTAGAAAAAAACGTTATCCATTACTCATTACAACCTATTTTTTCATTGTTCATTATTCTACTGAAAATCAAATATCTGCTAAATTATGTCTTCATCCAGACCGCCGCCGCCGCTTCCTCCTCCAAACAGGCCGCCGCCACTTGTATTTATCAAATAATTGCGATCTACTACACAACGGACTGAAACGCCGCGAGATTCTTTCATAGGAGAAGTAAGGGTTACACTAGTATTATTGTTGATACTTAAACCTATTCCTCCTGACACTCTCAACGACGTCCAGAAAAAAGCATCAACCCCTGCATTTGATATCCGGGCGTTTTCGCCCAAATAACCGGCAAACGGATAATAACCGGCAAACACATGAGAACGCCCCATCTGTCCTGCTACTATTCCTAAGTTACTATTATCAAGCCCATTCCATGGAGAAGAATCAAAATTTATATCAACTTGCCTCGGAACACGCCAACCTTCAGGACACGGATCAAAGGCGGTCTTATTTCCGCCTGTTGTACTCCATAAGCACGAATCTTCGACAAACAATGGCCAGTTACCAACTGGCTCAATAAACGTGGTCGGATTCTTCAACGAGTACGGAATTGCCTCTAAAGGACGAAATAACGACGATGCAATTGGCGATCCTGTTAGAATAGGGCCAAAGTGTGCTCCGGAGCTCCACCACATAAAATTACTGCCGGTTGACATTTCATTATTCCAGTCCGTTGTTCTGGGAAACGGGTCCTTTCGTCCGAACTGGTAGAACAATCCGCGGACTTCCCCTTCACTGTCATATTTATTACTCAAAGCGCCAAGATTTCTGTCCATAAAAACCCTATTTTTACCGGAAACTCCGTATAACTTCTGGCCGGCAGCTTCATACGGATTATATTCGGTCACCCAAAGATGAAAACTCCAGTATGTCACACCACCCACTTGCATCGCAACCACTGCATTCCCCTGTACGGGTCCTGCTTCCGCATACAGATAAGAATCGTCGCGATTGCTCGCATTGATGATTTTTAGATTATTCACAACAACATTCGGAGTCGGTCGGTCCTGCCATAACAGTTGAGCCGTAACATTGCCGGCCGGAATTGTATCTCCATTATTTAATAAATAATCTTCCCAATAACGATAGACGCCTTTAAGCGGGATGTAAACGTGCGTCTCATTAAAAGGAACCCCCGTCAATTTTGGCCGCAGGATAAAACAGTTTGTAGGTATAGGCGTCGTATCGCGCGGCTGCACGACAAAATCACGCACCCTTGTAGTATCATTAATAGTCAACGAAAAAATAGGCCCGGATTTAGGCTCCGCATTTTCAACATACGGACGGTATATATAAACCCGATGCACGGCGTCATCCCCTGTACCTTCTATACTCGGTAGCCAAGGCCCATTGTCCGCTTTCATCATGGCGTCTACATTTTCAGGCCCTCCTCCCGTAAATTCCAGTTTCCACGTATATTGATCCGTAACCATGAAATCAATCCAGGAAGCGCCCTTTGAATGGTCTTCTATTGCAGCAATCTCAGGATGCAGACTTATTTCGGCAGCAGTATAATTTTTCACTAATTTAAATGGCTGTGCGGTTTCAAGGATTTCGTACCCGCCTCCGACATAGACTCGCTGTGTATCCGCAAGATTCCACGGGCACGCATTAATCGTCACATATAAGGAATCCATACCGGGATCCGTAATATTTACATAAACATTATACCAGTAATTACGGTACACGTCATATAAGGTATCATTAGTAGCAGTAATGGGATTTTCGGCCAGATATACGCGAGCTTTCCTGATATTGGTAGGTGAATTTACAGCAGCTTCCAGTTCAAAATAAACGGCTTTACTCTTGTCTGACCCCGCAAGGGATTCGTATGTATAGAATGTATCCAGCAATTGACAATAATTGCCGGTACCATTAAGCGGAACATTCCCGTTCGGCGTAAATACGGTCTTCGGCACTGATGACACCGTATAACTCACCGTGCTGTTCATTGGCTGCTGCAACAGGCAAACCTTATCAGCCCCATTGTGTAATGTTATTTTTTGCATTGTAATCGCATGACCCGAAGCCTTAAGACTTTTGGTAACATAAAACTTCACCTTCGCAACGGCCCGCTTCACTTCCAAAGTCACATCTTCGGGCGCTGATATCGCCTTTACAGACAACGTTGCCGGAGTCTCGCCTGTCATCAAAAACGGAGCAACCGGAGGTGCGGTTATTGTATTCGACAACATCTGGCGAAGTCCGTTATAACTAACCTGCGCCTCATTGCCGGGAATATAAGTATCATAAGGAGACGGCAGGTTCGTCACACCATTAACAACTGCAATAAAAGTTTTAGAACCTGTTTTCACTAACTCAGGCCCTATAGGATTATATGTAGGCGCACTTCCCTGCAATATCTTCTCGCAAACATTCGACGAGTTAAATACAAAAACAGTTACATCGGTAATCGTATTTTCAAAACCTGTTCCCTCTTGATCGCCCACATCTGTCAATGAATAGGTGGGCATGCCGTTTTCTTCCCCAAACAAGCCTTTTAAATTCAACAATACAGGAACCAAATCGTCCCCTTCAACAACAATGGGGCCTTCCCTGTTATCAATTATGTTATCCCTACAGGATGTATTCAGTAACACCATGCAAAACAACACGTAACTCATCAGTTTATAGTACTTAACACTCATCATAATTTTCACTTTATTCATAATAAGAATAAATTAACACACTCTTTTTCCTACTGCATGATTCCTCCGACATTAGTAGGAATATACACAACATGCCAGTCCATTACATAAACATGAACCGTTGTCGACGTACTTCTGTAATTGTACGAGATCTGCCAACGGTCATATTTATCCAGGTTATATTGTATATTGGAAAAAATCCCGGATTGCAGGATTTCAAGCAGTGAAAGTTGTATCACTGTATTTCCCAAATCCAGACATAATTTCATGTTTGCATCAAATTGCACAAGACGCAAGGTGGAAATCTCAACAATCAGCATGGAATCACGACCTGTGCCGGCATAAGATTCCGCTGTATAAATAGGATCTGCCAGCAATATGCTATCCGTACGATAGGATATATGAGGCAAATAGGTTACAGCGCCCCTAACGCCGTCTACATCAGGCGCATTATCCCCTGATTCGAAATGATATGCGCCGTTATCGCCGGTAATAAATACGGAGATTCTGTCCTGTACGGCAGCAGTCTTGGCATCGGGGATCACAACCCGTATCTGATTTGTAAGATTCAGTAACGGCATCGTATCAACCCGGCTGATAAATGCCGGGACATCTACATTCCGCAGTTCACCGTAGAAAGTTTTCTCAAGACGCCCGTCAATCATTTTTTCTTCCAGTAAAAGGCGGGCTTCGTCTATTGTAGTTTCTTTCGGGACAATAACAGGAATAACAGCCGAATTCCTCTTTAAGGACAAATCTCCGGTGTTACGTCCCCAGCCCCACGTTATTATATTGTATCTCCCCACGTTCAGAGGTAAGGGATAAGTATAGTCATTACCAAAAGGAGCCAGCATCGTTGCCGTATCTGCATACACGCAAGTATCTGTCCCCGCATCAAACACGTAAATATACATTTTATCTACGTCATCGTAAAAACGATCAGTTCCTTCAGTATGGAGCGTATACTTAAATGCCACAGAATATCGAATAGCCTCAGGACATTCGTCAAGGTCACTCCTCACACATCCCTGCATAATCAACATAAAAATCACGCAGAGAAACAATCCTGTCTTTTTATAACAATCCATACAATTTCAAAATTAAAATATTACTTCTTTCAAAAATCACACCCAAAACGGCATTTTTTCTTTTAAAAACCGGAAGCACAGGCATCTTCCCATGCCTCCGGTTTATTTAATAATCAAATTTTTCTTTCAATTCATCAACTCTTAATCAAGTTTCACGTCAGTTCCCTGCTCTACAACATGCCAATTCATGATATTAACCGTTGCCGTTACGTAAGTATCAGCTTCTTCAAGCGGTTCAATTGTACTGGGATCCGGATCAATAATATCATTAGGATCTCCAATACCAGGACTTTTTATCCCCGTAATGGAAATTTGATAAGCATGATTACGGCGAACCAATACCTTGTTTGCAGCAGAAGCTGCATCCTCGTCTTTTACCCATACACGATAGAAACAGTGTCCTTGCCAGTATTCCTGCAAATCTGCCTGTTTATTACCGGTAATTCTTTTAAGATCTTGAATATAAGCACTAACCTTTGTATCTGTATAAGGATTAATTGAACCTCCTCCCAAATTCTCTCCTAATTTATAGCATACATATTCCTGCAAAGCTCTTAATCCAAGGAAAAATAGACCATCAGTACCAAGAGACCCAACATAATACATTGTATCCAGAGAAGTATATGGAGAAGTCGTATAAGTAGGGGTTACATTACTATATGTAGGATTTCCCACATTATCAACAGATGTTATATAACTTGCCGGAGTATATACGCCTTCAAACAAAACAAATGTAGAATAGTGAGAAAATGTTTGAGAGTTATTGTTTTCAGTAGCTAAAACATAGTTTGCAGTAGCAGCATTAGCACTCCACGCTACATTCTTACTACCATTATTAATATTATTCACAACAGCACTTGCTGATAAAGTCTGATTTCGATAAGCAGCACTGGTACCTGCAAAACGGGAGTTATCCATTTTATATACCCAGTCTGTATTCGTGCCATCAGCAAGAGCAAGCGTCTCGTTATAACGGGTAGATTTCACAATACTTCCCTCCCACATCTGGAAAGGATATTCTGACGTATTAATATTACCAAGAGCCCACTTTGCTCCCGGAGCAAATTTCCCAGCAGAAGTTCCACTACCTGCTGCTTCAGTAACACCCTGAGCAATCGCCAATACAGCAACTTTAGCTACAGCACGCTGAATATTTATCAGAAGTGCATTCTGCCCATTAGCATTAGTCACATCAGCACCAGCACCTCTCGAGTCAGCAGCTGAAACACCGGGTTCCAAAGTAAACTTACATGTAGAAACATACGGAGAAGCCGTACCCGTCCCAACATCTGACGGCTGATTTAGTGCATCCCCCCAATTGGACATTAGGTAAAATACATCAAGATTAGAACCTCCATCACCGGAAAGAATACCTTTTGTCGGATCACCAAAACCAGTTAACGCCCTGATAAGGGTATCTGCACTTACATTAGTCGGAATACTAAATCCAGTAGCTGTTTCAAGAACAATACCGGAAGGGCCAGACCATATCGGAGAGTTCAAAGCTTCATGATTATTATTCCCATCATTATAAGCACTAGAAAACTGCGGGCCATAAGAACCGAGAACGTTCCAGTCTTTACCCAGATAAGTAGGGTCAACAGCATTACTTGTACCAGTACTTTCTTCGTGGTTAATTAATTTCGCCCCTCCCATATTTACCGCCAGATAAATAAGCTTAGATCCTGACTTACATTTAACAGTGACCCTTGCGGCATTGCTAGCTTCGTTATAGTCTGTTGATATCAAATAAGCCATAGCCTCAGGCGTACCATCTAATTTATAGATAAACAACGCAGCATCGTTAACTGCACTTTCTCTACCAGCACTAGCCAAGTCAGCTCCACCTGCATAAGTACCCGGATTAGTGAAATTCAACTGAAAAGTAGCAGTCGTACTTACACCACCGTTTTTATCTCCACCAGGCCCGTCAGGACCTCCACCAATCACATCGTTGTTACAGCTAACTATTGTAGCCGCGGCCAACATACTAAAAAATAATGTTTTAAACTTCATAACTTTTAAAATTTTAAATTTGTAATAATAATAATTTTTCTATTTTTTCTTCTACTTTAATTGATTAATAATACTTTGTCATTCATTTTCTTTTTTTGTTTCATACGCATATTTATTTTGTTATTAATAGTACACTTCTATTCTCCTTTATAATGCCAAATCGTTATTCATAATTCATTACCGGATTTTTCGCCGCTGTTGGGAAGATGGCTGAGATTTATCAACATCTTTCTCCGCATCAACACCCGCTTCACGACGGTTATTTATATTTGCCAGTTTCTTTTTCAACTCCCGCAGGTTGTTAGTCGCTGCCTGTATCCCTTCTTTTTCGGCTTGCTTCAAAGAAGTCTCCGCTTCGCGATAGTTCCCTTTCAACATTTGGAATACACCCATGTTATTTGCATATTCCGGCGTGGACGGATCGGACAATTTCAGATATCGCTCCGCTTCACGCAGGTTATTCTTTGCTAATGCCGCCGCCGCGCCATTCAGGTTGGCCACCGGATCATCCGGAAATTCTTCGCGCGCCACTTCAAACACTTTCAGAAATTCGGGACTCCCGACTTCGTACGTATTTGCCACAATATACATCTCGTTCAA
>JAISES010000488.1 GCA_031263965.1 Prevotella sp.
CGTTTTTTGGCTGCTTAGCGTTAGTGACATTTCTTTGTGTTTGCCAAAAAACCTACAATGGGTTTGCATCGCCCAACAGGCTCGCAATGACGGGAGAAATTAAACATAATCAAACTACAGACCAGTATTCTTATAAAAAATGCCGAGACACCTCCGTCTACTCTTGTGGTAAAATAAGCCTTGCGTAACATGAGTAAGTAATAAATATTTGTGCTTAGAACATTCTATTTTAAAAAAATGTATTAATTTTACACTGCCGATTGCGAAAGTAGCTCAGTTGGTAGAGCACGACCTTCCCAAGGTCGGGGTCGCGGGTTCGAGCCCCGTTTTTCGCTCAACTTAGGAAAATATCAGAAAGAAAAATGGAGATAATAGCTTCCAAATAAACATATTGGGAGCTATTTTTTTTGACATTCATCCCACCTGACAGACAAATAAAAGCCATCTATAGACAACAAAGAGAGTGTATCAAAATCCTTTTGGTATAGCCTCCTCGAAGAAATTTAAACAGGCTTTTATAAATGATAGCCTTTTTTTTATAATTTTGGAAGTTTAAAATATCTTTTATGTCATTCGAAAAACTCTATAATAATTTCTTAGTTTGGAAAACTCAAAACTTAAAGGAAAAGCAGGTTGTATTATGTGTCAGTTTCCTCATTGGAATATTTACGGCCTTAGCCGCACTCATATTAAAAACCCTCATACACTTTATTCAACATATACTGACATCCAACTTCCTGACTCAAGGAGCAAATTATGTATACCTTATATATCCCGCTGCGGGCATCCTTATAGCCGGGTTATTTGTAAAATATATTGTAAAAGATGATATCGGACATGGCGTTACCAAAATATTATATGCTATATCGCAGAAAAAAAGCTTTATTAAACTGCATAATGTATACACGTCTATCATTGCCAGCTCTATAACTATTGGTTTTGGCGGATCGGTCGGAGCAGAAGCGCCGATCGTACTCACCGGCTCAGCCATAGGATCCAATTTAGGACGGTTCTTTAAAGTGGAACAAAAATACCTGATGCTTCTGATAGGATGCGGCGCAGCCGGAGCCATTGCAGGAATCTTTAAAGCTCCTATTGCCGGACTTGTATTTGTAGTGGAAGTTCTGATGCTCGACCTGACAACATTCACCGTGCTTCCGTTGCTCGTTACCTCTGTTACCGCAGCCACATTATCATACCTGACAATGGGTACAACAGCGATGTTTAGCTATGCCCATGCTGACGCATTTTTGTTCGAACGCATACCGTTTGTAATCCTTCTTGGTATTTTCTGCGGTTTGGTATCCTTATATTTCACAAGGGCGATGAACGGAATTGAGAACATTTTCAGGAAACTTTCTTATTGGAAAAAGTTTGCACTGGGAGCGAGTGTATTAAGTATCCTTATATTTCTTCTTCCTCCTCTTTACGGAGAAGGTTACGACACAATAAATACCCTGATCAACGGAGCGAAAGGCTACAATGCATTGCTCGACAACAGCATGTTCTTTCAATTCAAAGATTACCGCTGGACGATTATTTTATTCCTTGGAGGTATTTTACTTATGAAAGTATTTGCTTCCAGTTCTACCAATGGCGCCGGAGGTACAGGAGGAATATTTGCTCCCTCTCTCTTCCTTGGCTGTATAGCCGGTTTCATTTTTTCTTTTATTATAAACCATTCCCGGCTAAGTGGATACCTTCCATTTTTACCTGAAGAAAATTTTGCATTAATGGGTATGGCCGGAGTGATGGCCGGAGTGATGCATGCTCCGCTTACGGGAACATTCCTGATAGCCGAATTGACCGGAGGCTATGAATTATTGCTGCCTCTGATGATCGTTTCGGTATGCTCCTTCGTCGTAATAAAGCTATTCGAACCCCATAGCATTTATTCGATGCGTTTGGCTAAAAAAGGGGAACTCATTACACATCAAAAAGATAAAGCTGTACTTACACTGATGGACATTGAGAAACTCATAGAATTCAATTTCCAGAAAATACGGCCTGATATGACATTAGGAGATCTGGTAAAAATCATATCACGTTCGCCGCGAAATATATTCCCTGTTGTCGACAACCAGGACCGCCTTCTGGGAATCGTATTGATAGACAACATACGGAATATCATGTTCCGTCCGGAATTATACAACCGCTTCAAAGTATCGCGTGTAATGACATCCCCGCCTGCTACTATAAAGGTAGGTATGACAATGGAATCGATAATGAGAAGCTTTGATGATACCAAAGCTTGGAATCTCCCTGTTGTAGACGAAAAAGATACATATCTTGGCTTCATATCCAAATCAAATATCCTGGATGTATACAGAGAGGTACTCGCTGAAAATTTTGTAGAAGAATAAATTTATCTGCCGCAAACTTCTATATATCTGATAACAGGAACACAGCGATACAAAAATATCCTATTATTTTTTGTTAATCCACTAAAAAATTGTAATTTTGCGAGCCGATTATTACGAAATAAAGCGTAAAAAATTGATTTGCAAACCATTATCGCTTATCATATCTTAGTTCGATAAGCGGATAGTTATTATGTGAATCGAAAAAAGTAATTAACCAAATTAATTTTTAAGTAAGTGGATACTTTAAGTTATAAGACCATTTCAGCGAATAAAGCAACTGTAAACAAAGAGTGGGTTGTGATTGACGCATCGGGGCAAACTTTAGGGCGTATGGCATCTAAAGTGGCAAAACTTCTGAGAGGGAAGTACAAACCAAGTTATACACCGCATGTAGACTGTGGCGATAATGTTATTATCATCAATGCAGATAAAGTTGTTCTTACAGGAAACAAATGGAACGACCGTGTTTATTTGAGATACACAGGCTATCCCGGAGGTCAGAGAGAAGCAACTCCGGCTACTATTATGGAAAAAGGAGCCGACCGCTTGGTACAAAAGGTAGTAAAAGGAATGTTACCTAAAAACCGTTTAGGCGCTGCTCTTTTAAAAAACCTTCATGTATATGCAGGTAATGGGCACAACCATGAGGCTCAACAACCAAAAACAATAGATATTAACTCTCTTAAATAATCATTAATGGAAGTAGTAAATGCAATAGGAAGACGTAAAGCTGCTGTAGCCCGCGTATTCGTAAGCGAAGGAACCGGAAAAATAGTGATCAACAAACGTGAGCTAGACAATTACTTCCCTTCAACTATTCTTCAATATGTTGTAAAACAACCTCTGAACAAATTAGACGTTACCGAAAAATACGACATCAAGATCAACCTTAACGGAGGTGGATACAAAGGACAAGCAGAAGCTGCTCGCCTGGGTATCGCACGAGCTTTGGTTAAGATCAACCCTGAAGATAAGTCTGCTCTCAGAGCTGAAGGATTTATGACTCGCGACCCACGCGTTGTAGAACGTAAAAAACCGGGACAACCAAAAGCAAGAAAAAGATTTCAATTCTCAAAACGTTAATTTGGATATTATCTTACCCAATTATGCTTTGTCGGCTTTTGCTGCTTAAAAAGTTCAAGTTGGTTAATATATGATGAGACGGCCTCATCCCTGAAATTACGTTTAGTATCTAAATTGCCGGGACTTCCGAAAACGAACTACCCGACAATTCACTAACAGAAAAAGAAAGTAAACGAAAACAAAAACAAAAAAATGGCAAAATTAGAATTCGACCAATTATTAGATGCCGGTGTACACTTCGGACACTTAAAAAGAAAATGGAATCCGGCTATGGCTCCTTATATATTTATGGAGCGCAACGGCATACATATTATCGACCTTTATAAAACAATAGCTAAGGCTGAAGAAGCTGCCGCTGCATTAAAGCAAATCGCTAAATCAGGAAAGAAAATATTGTTTGTCGCTACAAAGAAACAAGCGAAACAAGTTATTACAGATCTGGCACAGAACGTGAATATGCCCTATGTGGCAGAACGCTGGCCGGGCGGGATGTTGACTAACTTCCCTACAATCCGTAAAGCTGTGAAGAAAATGTCGACTATCGACAAAATGATAAAAGATGGCACATTCGACACTTTGTCAAAAAGAGAAAGGCTTCAGGTTACACGCCAACGTGCAAAACTTGAAAAAACATTAGGATCGATCCAAGACCTGACTCGTCTTCCATCTGCCCTGTTTGTAGTAGACGTTATGAAAGAAAATATCGCAGTAAGAGAAGCTAACCGCCTTGGAATACCTGTATTCGCTATGGTAGATACAAACTCTGACCCGGGTGGTATCGACTTTGTAATCCCTGCGAATGACGATGCGGCCAAATCAATCGAACTAATTCTTGGAAGCCTATGCGAAGCAATTAAGGACGGTTTGGACGAAAGAAAGATTGAAAAAGCCGATTCTGCCGCTGCAGAAGCACAAGACGATGAAGAATCTCCAAGAAGAGAGCGTAGAGCCAAGTCCGGTGCTAAGAAAGTTGTAACAAAAGAAGATCAGGATGCAATAAATGCTGCTGTAGCCAGCAAATTTGCTAAAGAAGAGGAATAGTATAAAAGACGTCATATAGTTACAAGTTACGGGTTATAAACCAAATGGTAAATTATACGCTCATAGCTTGTAACTTATAACTGCCCGTAGGCGAAGCAACTCGCAACTAATTATAAACTAAATAAAAGGAGAAAAAATATGGCAATTTCTATGGCAGACATTCAGCACTTACGCAAAATGACGGGTGCAGGTATGATGGATTGTAAGAATGCTTTGACCGAAGCAGAAGGTGATTTTGACAAAGCTATCGAAATAATACGTAAGAAAGGACAGGCTTTCGCAGCTAAACGTGAAGACCGCGATGCGTCGGAAGGCTGCGTACTTGCTGCAACTAATGGGGACTTTGCTGCAATTGTAGCAGTCAACTGCGAAACAGACTTCGTTGCGATGAACGGTGATTTCGTAGGTATGACTAAATCGATACTTGATGCAGCTCTGAAAAACAAGCCTGCCGATGTAGATACTCTAAAAACAATCGCAGTTGGAAATCGTACAATTGCAGAGTTGGTAACAGACAGAATGGGTATTACCGGTGAAAAAATGGAATTAAACGTTTACGAACAGATAACTGCTCCGACAGTTGTTGCTTATGTGCACCCGGGAAACAAACTGGCTGCAATCGTTGGTTTCAACAAGCCGGAGGTAGACCCGCAGGTAGCTAAGGATGTGGCTATGCAAATCGCAGCGATGAATCCTGTAGCCCTTCTTCCCGAACATGTTTCCGAAGAAGTTAAACAAAGAGAATTAAATATCGCAAGAGAAAAGGCTATAGAAGCCGGAAAACCTGAAAATCTGCTTGATAGAATTGCAGAAGGCGCTTTGCAGAAATTCTATAAAGAGTTCACATTGCTTCAACAAGAATTTGTAAAGAATCCGAAACAAACAATCGCTCAATATCTTGCCGCAAATGACAAGGAATTAGCTGTTACAGGATTCAAACGCTATACATTGAACGCGGAATAAATCTAAGATTTAATAAAGAGGCAAAAAGGTGTAATCGATAAACGGTTACACCTTTTTTATTTACTATAAGCTGATTAGATGTGTTTTTAAAACTGCATAAAACAAAAGAGAGCAACACTAAATATGCTGCTCTTTTTTGCCCATTCCAATTTTTCTCAATCTTTTTTATCTGAGGTCGAAAGTAATTTTTGTTTTTATATCAGTTGAAGACGTCCCGATCAGGGCTTCAAAGGTACCCTGTTCTGCAACCCAGTTGTGGCTGGCAGGATCGAAAAAGCTGAGGGCATCCTTATCTATGGAGAAAGTCACGTTCTTTTCTTCACCGGCTTTGAGAAACACCTTTTCAAAACCTTTCAGTTCTTTGAATGGCCGTTCCAAAGACGATTTTTTATCGGAGATATAGAGTTGAACCACTTCAGCCCCGTCTTTGCTTCCTGTATTTTTCACAGGTACGGTGAATGTTATTTTATCTGTAGCGACCATCTCTTTTTTGTCCGCTGTTCCCTTTCCGTATGCAAATGATGTATAGCTCAGGCCGTGTCCGAAAGGGAATAGGGGTTTGATTTTCTCTTTGTCGGTCCACCGGTATCCGACAAAGATGCCTTCATTGTATGCTACCTGTCCGTTCCCGGGATATTCACCCAGTTTGTGGGCGCCATTGTCTTCCAGTTTTACAGGGAATGTGAAAGGCAGCTTACCCGAAGGATTTACATCCCCTGCAAGTACGGCAGCTAAGGCGTTTCCTGATTCTGTTCCGTTATACCACGATTGTACGATTGCAGGCACTTCGTTCACCCAAGGCATTGCTACCGCATTGCCGGAGATATTGACCACTACAAGGTTCTTGTTTGCTTTCAGTAGCTCTGTGATTACTTTATCCTGCCCATACGGTAATCCGAGGGCTTTGCGGTCATTGCCTTCAGCATCCTGGTAGTCACTTTTGTTCAATCCGCCGATAAAGATTACCACATCGGCTGTTCCTGCCAAATCAACAGCCTCAGCTATAAGCTCTCCGGCAGAGCGTGAATCGTTAAGATTCCTTTTTAATTCCACGCCATTATACTTACTTGTAGGGTCGCCTATATAGCCGCGGGCATAGATAACCTCAGCCTGTGAGCCTGCGCGGCTGATTATTCCATCCAGCGGAACCACTTCGTATTTTGCTTTCAGGGAAGAGCTGCCGCCGCCTACCGTCATCGGCTTAATGGCATTTTCTCCTACTACCAGAATCTTTTTGGTCTTATTCAGATCGATAGGCAGTACATTGTTTTTGTTCTGTAACAATACAATGCCTTCTTCAGCTATTTTACGTCCGGCAGCAGCATGTTCCGGTGTTCCGAACGATCCCTGTGGACGTTCTGTATCCATTGTAGTGCGGAATGCCAGGCGCAGGATATTGCGAACTTTCTTATCAACCTCTTCTTCCTTTACTTGTCCTGATTGGATCAGTTTTAAGAAAGGCTTGGCTAAATAGTAATTGTCATATGCATTGCTTTCCCCTTCGCTGAGTCCGTTGGTCCATGAACCAAACTCCATATCCAGGCCATGATAGATCGCCTCCATTGTGTTATTGACGCCTCCCCAATCCGATACTACCACGCCGTCGAAACCCCATTCTCCACGAAGGATGTCATTCAACAGATATTGGTTCTGGCAAGCCCATTGTCCTTTATATTTGTTATATGCACCCATTATAGCCCATGCATTGCCTTCTTGTACAGCCGCTTTAAAGGCCGGCAAATAGATCTCATATAATGCGCGGTCGTCTACATCGACATTGACGGTATGACGGTCAGCTTCCTGGTTGTTCAATGCATAATGCTTTACACAGGCGGCTACACCATTTGCCTGGACACCCCGGATGTAAGGAACGACCATCTTCGATGCCAAGAACGGATCTTCGCCCATATACTCGAAGTTACGTCCGTTGAGTG
>JAISES010000522.1 GCA_031263965.1 Prevotella sp.
TTTATTAGGTTCGGTAGGAGCTATTATTGCCGCTTTGCTTATTATGCTGTTCGGCTGGTATATAGCAGACCCCATAGCCAGTATGATAGTATCCGTATTAGTCATATACAGCGGATGGAATGTGCTTAAAGAGTCTATAAATATCCTGATGGAAGCCAAGCCTGCCAATATAGACTTCGAAAGGGTAACGGAGTTGTTGAAGTCGATAGACGGGGTAGTAGATATACATGATCTGCATATATGGATGATAACTTCAGAATTCACATCTATGACTGTACATTTACATGTAAAGGAAAATACCGACAGAGACCTGGTATTGGAGCAGGCAAAACATCTTATACATGAAAAATACGGGATAAAACACATTACCATCCAGATCGAAGGACGTGAATTATGCCCGTATGAAGAAAGCTGCAACTGAATCCGGATTATTCTTGCATAACACCCAAGCGGATAAACGGTTTAAAATATGTTTTTAGACATGTTTTTATCCATAAAAATTTAAACAGTTTCTTATCTTTGCATGTCAAATTATTGTTGTAACAATGGCAAAGAAAAACTTCTATGTAGTATGGAATGGTATAACTCCCGGAGTATATTCCACATGGAATGAGTGTAAAGCTCAGGTAGAAGGATACGAAGGGGCAATATATAAGTCTTTTCCAACACGTGGCGATGCCGAAAAAGCATTCAATGACAGTCCGTGGCTATATGTTGGCAAGCAAGCCGATAAAAAGAAAAAAGTATCTATTCACAATATTCCCGGAATTATAAAAGATAGCCTCTCTGTAGATGCGGCCTGTAGCGGAAATCCCGGCCTATTGGAATATCGCGGAGTATATGTAAAAACAGGGGAGGAGGTTTTCAGGCAAGGGCCATTTGAGTTAGGAACAAATAATATAGGTGAGTTTCTTGCATTAGTACATGGTTTGGCTTTGTTGAAACAGAAAAATTATTCGATTCCCATATATTCCGATAGTGTAAATGCTATAAAATGGGTAAAAGAAAAAAAGTGCAAAACAAAACTGGAGCAAACTCCTGAAAATAAATCTCTCTTTTATATGATAGAACGGGCTGAAAAGTGGTTGAAGGAGAATACTTATACAACACAGATCATAAAATGGAAAACGGACGAGTGGGGCGAAATACCTGCTGATTTTGGCCGTAAATGAGGTTTTATAAGTAATTTTGTTCCGGATTAACTAGAATAAATAATCATGACAACTCTTGAAGAAGCTATAACCTTACTACCAACCAAAGGTTATCTGAATATGGATATTCCGGAAGGATTAAATCTTGTTGATGAGATAAACCGCATGCGTAAAGAGAAAAATGCAATTATTCTGGCTCATTATTATCAGACGGGAGATATTCAGGATATATCCGATTTTCTTGGCGACAGTTTACAATTAGCCCGTGCTGCCGGAAAGACGGATGCTGATATGATTGTATTTTGCGGTGTGCATTTCATGGCAGAGACAGCCAAAATATTAAATCCTGCAAAAAAAGTTGTTTTGCCGGATCTGTTGGCGGGTTGTTCTTTAGCTGATTCTTGTTCGGGGGAAAGGCTGCGCGATCTGAAGAAACAACATCCGGATGCGATTGTGATAAGCTATATAAATTGTGATTCCGGTGTAAAAGCTGAAAGTGATATAATAGTAACGTCTTCGAATGCCGGACATATTATAAATTCGTTGCCGGAAGAACAGGAAATTATCTTCGCTCCCGATAGGAATCTGGGACGTTATATTAATCAGACGGCAGGACGCAGTATGATATTGTGGGATGGGGCGTGTACCGTACATGAGGCTTTCTCTTTAGAACGGATTGCACAACAAATGCTGGAATACCCTAAGGCAAAGCTGATAGCTCATCCGGAGGCTCAAAAGCCTGTTTTGCAAGTAGCGGACTATATTGGCTCTACGGCAAATTTGCTTAATTATGTGGTTGATAGTGACAGTCGGGAATTTATTGTAGCCACAGAGGAAGGCATATTACATGAAATGCGTAAACGCGCACCGGACAAGACCCTTATTCCGGCTCTCACAATGGATGAGAAATGCAATTGCAGCGAGTGCCATTTTATGAAGCTTAACACGATGGAAAAGCTTTATTTATGTATGAAATATGAACTTCCCGAGATATTGATGGATGAAGAAGTCCGGTTAAAGGCATTGCGCCCTATCAATAAAATGCTGGAACTATCAAAAGCAATAAAATAATAAATATCAATGATATATACAGATGTTTTAGTTATCGGTTCTGGTATTTCGGGACTCTCTTATGCTTTGAAAATAGCATTGCAAAGGCCTGATGCCAGGATTACGATTATAACAAAATCGGATGATGAAGAGTCTAACACGAAATATGCCCAGGGAGGTGTAGCCGTTGTGACGGATTTCACCAAAGACAGCTTTGACAAGCATATTGAGGACACTTTACGCGCAGGCGATGGCATGTGTAAGCGGGAAGCCGTAGAAGTCGTTGTAAAAGAAGGCCCTGAACGCATAAGGGAAATAGTGGAGTGGGGGGCTAATTTTGATAAAAACGAGTTCCAGAAGTATGATCTTGGACGGGAAGGCGGACATACCGAAAACAGGGTTGTACATTATAAAGACGTTACGGGCGCTGAAATAGAAAGGGCTTTACTGAAAGTTGTGGATAGCCTCGAAAATGTAGAGTTGCTGAACCACCATTATGTAATTGACCTGATCACAGAACACCATGTTCCTGGAGAATCTTTTGACAAATACAACCTGAATTGCTATGGCGCTTATGTGATGGATATAAAAAGCCATCACATAAAAAAAATGTCGGCCAAGATAACATTAATGGCTACAGGCGGCTGTGGGCATGTATATAAAAACACAACAAATCCTATTATTGCTACCGGAGACGGAATTGGTCTGGCACACAGGGCAAAGGCTAAAATCAGCAATATGCAGTTTATACAATTCCATCCTACAGCTTTTTATAGTCCGATTACGGGACAATTGCCTTTGGTCTCGGAAGCAGTAAGAGGTTTTGGAGCTAAGTTATGCACTAAATCGGGAGAACCGTTTATGCATAAGTATGATGAAAGGGAAGAACTGGCCTCCCGCGACATTGTGGCAAGGGCTATAGATAGTGAAATGAAGCTGAGAGGAAACGACTATGTTTGTCTCGATTGCCGTCACCTGGATCGCCGCAAATTTTTAGAACACTTCCCTAATATATATAAGCAATGTAAAGATGCCGGTTTGGATATGTTTCACGATTTGATACCGGTAGTGCCTGCCGGTCATTATCTATGCGGCGGTATAGATGTCGATCTTTTCGGACAGAGCACAATAAAGAATATGTTTGCTGTTGGAGAATGTTCCAATACAGGTTTGCACGGAGCTAACCGTCTTGCATCGAACTCACTGTTGGAAGCTTTGGTTTTTGCACATCGGGCAGCATTGAAAACCTTGGAACGGTTAAACGAGGATAATTTCAATTATAATCAGTTACACAGCATCCCCGAATGGAATCAGGAGGGTATGAAGATGAACGAGGAGATGGTGCTTTTGAGCTATTTACGCAAAGAACTGCAAGCTTTAATGAGCGACCTCGTTGGTATAGTGCGTAGTAATACCCGTTTAAATTTAGCAAAACAGAAAGAAGAAGAGATATACAAATCGGTGAAAGAAATATATAATTTTTCTATTTTATCACCGCAATTATCCGAGTTAAGAAATTTAGTAAGTGTTGCATTTCTTATCATTACTCAAAGCTTGGAGCAAAAGGAAAATAAAGGCACATTTTATAATAAGGATTTAGATGAAAACGAATAGACCTGCATATGTTACGGACGAAAGGCTGTATCATTTTATAGATGAAGCTATAAAAGAGGACATTGGAGATGGGGATCATTCTACTCTTGCCGGTGTTCCTGCCGGGTTGCACCACAAAGCACGCTTGCTGGTAAAACATGATTGCATTCTGGCCGGAGTAGATCTTGCACGGGAAATATTCCATTATTATGATAAGGACTTAAATATAGAAGTATTTAAGAATGATGGAGATAAGGTTGTAGTAGGGGATGTGGCTTTTGTTGTATCCGGATCAGCCCGTTCTATTCTTACGATGGAACGATTAGTACTTAATTGTATGCAACGGATGAGTGGTATAGCAACCTATACACGCGAAATGGCAGATTTGATTAAGGATACCAACACCAGAATATTAGATACCCGCAAAACCTCTCCTATATTCCGTATGTGCGAAAAATGGGCGGTATATATCGGGGGCGGTAAAAATCACCGTTACGGCCTTTTCGATATGATTATGCTAAAAGACAATCATAACGATTATGCAGGAGGAATAACTAAAGCCGTAGAATCGACCGTAAAATACCTGAAAGAAAAAGGGAAAAACCTGCAAATAGAAGTTGAAACCCGTAATCTGGATGAAGTAAAAGAGGCTTTGGCTACAAAAGCAGTGGATGTTATCATGCTTGATAATATGTCTTTATACGAAATGACTGCTGCTGTTCAACTTATTAATGGAACAGTCAAAGTGGAAGCTTCGGGAGGGATAACTAAAGAAACAGTACACAGCGTAGCCGAAACAGGTGTAGATTATATTTCATCAGGAGCAATTATCTATTCTGCACCTAATATCGACCTTAGCCTGAAAGCTTTTTAACTGCCTGAGAAAAACAGGCAACGAATAAGTGATGTTGCTAACGATTTGGTCTGCTGTATTTTATATAATTACAAATAGCTCTTTTGAAAAAACTCAGAAACTGTTTGAATTTTATAGCAAAACGATATTGTTGATGGCCGGAGGTTTTATTTTTGATGTAATTTGTTTTTTAGAAAAGAAAAGAGTAAGAAAATAACTAAAGATGAAGAAAAAAAGCAAAAAAAAGAGTGAAATGGTAAAAAATAGGATTCTATAAGAAAGAGAAACTCTTTTTTATATAAAAAAAAATGACGAAATTTGCATGCCTTTTGAGAAAATGACTTATTAAAATATATATAATTGATAAAAACAATGAAAAAAAGTGCGTTACAAATTGCAAGAGCTGCTTACAAACCTAAAATGCCAAAAGCGTTATATGGTTCGGTAAAAGTTGAAAATGGAGCAGCTACACAGTCTGTGGCAGATCAGGAAGAGGTGAAAAAATTATTTCCGCATACATACGGGATGCCTATTCTTAAATTTGTAGAAAGTTCGGAGCAAGTAAGTCTGCCGGCTATCAACGTTGGTGTTATTTTGTCTGGTGGACAAGCACCCGGCGGGCATAATGTTATTGCCGGCCTTTTTGACGGAATCAAAAATTTGAATGTCAGCAGCCGTTTGTTTGGTTTCCTTATGGGACCCGGAGGCTTGGTTGACCATGATTATAAAGAATTAACTGCCGATATTATAGACGAATACCGTAATACAGGCGGATTTGATATTATTGGCTCAGGCCGTACAAAACTGGAATCGACAGAACAGTTTGACAAAGGACTTGAAATATTAAAGGAGCTTGATATAAAAGCATTAGTTATTATCGGAGGGGACGACTCGAATACAAATGCTTGTGTACTTGCCGAATATTATAAAGAAATCAATGCGGGAGTGCAGGTTATCGGCTGTCCTAAAACAATTGACGGTGACCTTAAAAATGAGATGATCGAAGCCTCTTTTGGTTTCGATACAGCATGTAAGGTATATGCCGAAGTTATTGGGAATATACAGCGCGACTGTAACTCTGCCCGTAAATACTGGCATTTCATTAAACTAATGGGACGTTCTGCATCTCATATTGCACTCGAATGCGCTCTCCAGGTTCAACCGAATATTTGTATAATTTCGGAGGAAGTAGAAGCTAAGGAGCTTTCGTTGGACGATGTTGTATCGGAAATAGCAGATGTTGTTGTTAAACGTGCCGAAAATGGAAACAACTTTGGTACAGTTCTTATTCCGGAGGGATTAATCGAATTTATTCCTGCCATGAAAGGATTGATTGCCGAATTGAATGATTTTCTTGCACATCATCAACGCGAATTTAATGCGGTTCCGAAAGACGATCAGTTGGTATATGTTCAAAAAAATCTATCTGCCGGTAATGCTAAAATATTTGCAAGCCTTCCATCGGGGGTTGCCCGCCAGCTAACTTTGGATCGTGACCCTCACGGAAATGTTCAGGTTTCCCTTATCGAAACAGAAAAACTATTAGCTGAAATGGTCGGTAGTAAGTTAGAAGAAATGAAAACTGCCGGAAAGTATAAAGGCAAATTTGCAACACAAGAGCATTTCTTTGGATATGAAGGACGTTGTGCTATTCCTTCTAACTATGATTCCGATTATTGTTATTCCCTCGGATATACAGCCGCTGCCCTTATAGCTGCGGGGAAGACCGGCTATATGTCATCCGTACGCAACACAACAGCTCCTGCCGATGAGTGGATTGCTGGTGGTGTGCCTGTTACAATGATGATGAATATGGAGCGTCGTCATGGTAAAATGAAACCGGTAATTCAAAAGGCTTTGGTAGAGTTGGATGGAGCACCTTTCAAATATTTTGCAGCTAACCGTGCTGACTGGGCTATAGGCACAGAGTTTATTTATCCGGGACCAATTCAATTCTTCGGCCCAACTGAGGTTTGCGACCAGCCTACAGTTACATTGAAATTAGAACAAGGCCGATAATAAATAAAGTATTAAAATAGAAAACAACTAATAAAAAAAAGAGCTGAACTCCAGCTCTTTTTTCCATTTATAAGATTCTTCAATTACTTCAGATATCCTACCGGCTGCACCAGTACAACTTCTTGTTGTTCGGTCAGTTTAAGAGCGTTATGCACATCGGGTTTTTTAAATGATCCCCTGGCAACAGTACCCAATCCTGCCGATGCACAATACAAATATACATTCTGAACAGGAAAACCTGCATCCATATACCCTGTCTCACGGCCATTCTTATCCAGGTTTATAACATAAATAAGCGAAACAGGTGCACTTTTCGAAATTTCCGGTTGTCCGAGGACATCACGAAGATCACCTTTCTCTTTCATTATAAGCTTATTGGCTTTAGCGTCATAAAAGTAAACCCCTGTACTTATCATTACATAAACATCCACCTCTTGCCTGTTTTGCGATGAAGGTACTGTACGTTTTTCAGACCTGTTGAATCCGTATGCAGCCCAGAGTAAGTCAGACAAAGTCTGCGTAGAAAGCTGTTTTGAACTATCGAAGTTACGATTCGACTGTCTCTCATTTAATGCCTCCATCAAAGGTTTGCCACCTGTCTTTGCTGGGGAAGGCAAGTTTATATCCTGAGCCGAAACATAACTAACAATACATAATAAAGCAATCGCGATTAATCCTTTTTTCATAATTCAACTCTTTTAGATTTTACAAAACAAATTTATAGAATAATAAGCGGATATACTGAGAAACTGTTCGCTTTTTTAAGTAAAATTCACAACATTGTAAAGAATGATTATTGATATATTATACATTCTATCAGCGGATAATTTATCTTTGTATTCGAAAACATTTTGAATATGCGAAAAGTAATTATTTTCTTACTCTTCATTATAAGCTTTGTTCAGTTAAATGCTCAACAATATAATTATTCTCAAATTGTACTGAGTGATTCCGCACAAATAAGCCTTCTTACCAATACTCCCTGGAATGGTGCAGTTTATGCACTATATGGACATACATCTATACGGGTTCATGATCCTATCCGTAAGATCGATTCCGTATTTAATTATGGCATATTCAACATGAGCAAGGAAAACTTTATGGTTCTTTATGTAAAAGGAGAAACCGATTATATGGTTGTTGCAATTGAATACTGTCATTATCTGAAAGAATACCGTGAACGGGGAGTCGGCGTCATAGAGCAGGTATATAATCTCACACAGAAAGAAAAACAGGAAATATTTGATGCGCTGGTTATCAACTCCCTACCGGAAAACAGGGTATATAGGTATAATCATTTTTACAACAATTGCTCAACACGTCCGCGGGATATTATAGAGAAATATGTAAATGGAAAAATAGAATATACACCAACAAATAAGCAACAAACTTACCGGGATTTAGTGCATGAATGCGTTGATATACAGCCGTGGACTAAGTTTGGTATAGATTTAGTGATCGGCGCCGGTGCAGATAAAATAATAACAGACAGGCAAAAAGATTTCCTTCCGCTCTATTTGATGAATGCCAATGAAGGTGCCAAAATAAAAACTGACAGCACAGAAAGAAAATTAATCCTTTCAACAGCATATATTTTACAACCCATACCCTTAGTGAAAGATAATACTATACCGCCGCTTACAGTTGGAATAATGTTGCTCATTTTCACAATATGCCTGTCAGTATGGATATACAGGAAAAAACTGTACATTTTGGGTAAAATATTTGACACGCTACTATTTTTGATAGCCGGAACAGGAGGATGTATTATATTCTTTTTGATGTTTTTTTCGGAGCATCCGTGTACCAATCCAAACTGGAATATTATATGGCTAAATCCGCTGCAACTTCCGGTTGCACTATTATTCTTCGTAAAACCTCTCACGAAATGCTTAAGTTATTATCATTTTATTAACTTTGTGGCGCTTTTACTATTTCTTCCGGCATGGTGTTTGATGCCACAACAATTAGAAATAGCTTTTATCCCGTATATCTTATCTGTTTGCTTAAGATCGGGAATGAATGTATTACAACAAAAAACAAAGAAAAAAGCTGATTACAGTTTGCCTAAAGCAATAAGATGATAAGAATAATCACTTCATTAGCAGCAGTATTAACCATTACCGCAGTTCAGGCGCAAACTCCTGCGCACGAAACGCCAAAGCTGGTAATAGGTATTACTATTGATCAACTGCGGGGCGATTACCTTGAGTTATTCCAAAGCACTTTTTCCGAAGGTGGCTTTAAACGCTTACTCAATGGAGGATTGGTTTATCAAAATATAAGATTCGATTTTCCCTGTCCGGACGATGCATCGGCTATAGCTACAATATACACAGGAGCCATGCCATTTTATCATGGAATTGTAGGGAATCGGAAGTATCCGGTATCTGCACAGCAAATAGTATCATCGTTTTCCGATCCCGCGTTTCTGGGAAATTACACACAAGATAAAGTCTCGCCATTGGCTTTAAAAACATCTACAATTACTGATGAACTGAAAATATCATCTTCCGGTAATTCCGATGTTTACTCATTTGCGCCACAAATCAGCCAGGCGCTGATTACAGCAGGACAAAGAGGAAATTCGGCTTTTTGGGTGGACGATTATACAGGCAAATGGGCTTCGACTACGTTCTACAAAAACTTTTATTGGTCGGTAGATCAGGATAATAGGAGCGGCTCCGACTTTTCATCAAAAGCCTGGACAATGTATTGGTCTCCGTTGCTCAGCGCCGCAGAATATAAAGCTTTTCCTTTCATACAGGGAGATAAACGGGGTTTTTCTCATGGAACCGGTAATAACAAAGAAACATATATCCTGGCCAAGAAAATGCCGGCTGTTAATGAAAATGTCAGAAATTCAGCTATGACATTATTGGCCAAAGCCGAATTGGGGAAACGTATAAGTCCTGACTTTTTGTCTCTGACATTCTATGCCGGCAACTATCCGGATGTTTCGGACTATTCTGTCGAAATACAGGATATATATACCAGGCTGGACAGGGAAATGGAAAAACTGCTTAATGAAGTAGACCGGACAGTCGGGCTGAAGAACACACTGATATTTATCGCATCGACAGGATATTATAATTTCGCAGACTCGGATTTCAAGAATGAAGCCGGCAATAACCTGCCGGAAAACAAATTCCACATCAACCGTTGTGAGGCTCTTCTCAATATGTATCTTATGGCCATATACGGCAGAGATAACCAGTGGGTAGATAAGTTTTACAATGGGCAGATATACCTGAACCGAAAACTGATTAAAGATAAAAATATATCCTTACAGGAAATACAGGGCAAAGCAGCTGAGTTTGTATCGGAATTTTCCGGAGTACAAGAAGTTTATACCTCTTACCAAATACGGCATGGGCAATGGAATCCTGTAATGGAATACTACACAAACGGATATACGCGGGAGACAACCGGCGATCTTTTTGTTGAACTTCAACCCGGATATAAAGTCGTAAATGAACAGGATGCTTCATTCAAAGAAAAACAGGTGCGGAACAATGCTGTTGTATGCCCTGTTATATTTTTTGGCAACAACATAAAACCGGCAAAGGTAAAAAGAACTATAAAGGCCACCGAAATAGCGCCCACAGTATCTTATATTATGCGCATCCGGTCTCCGAATGCCGCAAAAGAACAACCTTTACAGGAATTACTTTAAAACAACAATCGATTAAAAATAAAACAACTAAATATATGGGATTCGCAGATATTTTAACATCATTATTCGGAAATAAATCTCAACGGGATTTGAAAGAAATAAATCCTTATGTAGATAAGATAAAGACCATATATCCTGAAATTGAACGTATGTCGCATGACGAATTACGGGCAAAAACGAAAGAAGTAAGACAGCGTATTCAGGATTATGTTACTCAGGAAAAGAATCTGATAGCCGAGCTAAAAGCCAAGGTGGAAACATTGGAAATAGACCAGCGTGAAGATGTATGGGCAGAAGTCGATAAACAGGAAAAACAAATAACAGACAAATATGAAGAAATTTTGGAGCAGGTGCTACCGGAAGTTTTCTCCATTGTCAAAGATACAGCGCGCCGTTTTAAACAAAATGAAGAAATAGAAGTTACTGCAACAGACTTTGATCGAAAATTGGCAGAAACGAAAGACTTCGTACGCATTGAAGGTGATAAAGCCATCTATTTAAATCACTGGATTGCCGGAGGAAATGAAATTGTCTGGGATATGATACATTACGATGTGCAGCTATTTGGCGGAGTTGTACTTCATAAAGGTAAAATCGCTGAAATGGCTACTGGGGAAGGTAAAACACTCGTTGGTACTTTGCCTGTATTTTTGAATGCATTAACAGGAAATGGAGTGCATGTGGTAACTGTGAACGATTACCTGGCAAAACGCGACTCGGAGTGGATGGGGCCGATCTATATGTTCAACGGATTATCCGTCGATTGTATAGACAAGCATCAGCCAAACTCGGAAGGACGGCGCCAGGCTTATCAGGCCGATATTACATTTGGGACAAACAACGAATTCGGATTCGATTATCTGCGTGATAATATGGCTGTTAATCCATCTGATCTTGTGCAACGCAAGCATAATTTTGCAATTGTCGATGAGGTTGACTCCGTATTGATAGACGATGCCCGTACTCCATTGATTATTTCGGGGCCGGTACCGCGCGGCGAACAACAGTTATTCGAAGAATTCCGCCCCCGCGTTGAAATACTGGTAAAGGCCCAGCGTGAATTAGCAACCAGACTACTGGCCGAAGCCAGAGTGAAAATGAATTCGGAAGATAAGAAAGTACAGGAAGAAGGTTCTTTGCTGCTGTACCGTTCGTTTAAGGGGTTGCCTAAGAATAAACCGCTTATCAAGTTCTTGAGCGAACCGGGTATCAAATCATCTATGTTGAAAACCGAAGAACATTACATGTCGGAGCAAATGCGTAACATGCATATCGTTACAGATGACCTGTATTTCGTAATCGACGAGAAGAACAATAGCATAGAACTCACCGACAAGGGTATAGACCTGTTGACGGGAAATTCGGATGACCCTTTATTCTTTGTATTGCCTGATATTAGCGCACAGCTTTCCGAACTTGAAAACCTGTCATTGGCAGACAGCGAAAAAGCTGAAAAGAAAGATGAGCTGATGCAGAATTACTCAATCAAATCCGAACGTGTTCACACAGTCAATCAGCTGCTTAAAGCTTATGCGTTG
>JAISES010000525.1 GCA_031263965.1 Prevotella sp.
GGGTTTGTAAATCCATAATTCATACCTGTTATGTACTTAATCGCTGAATTTGTAGAAACAAATTCCAGATCAGCCATTTTTTGATATAAAACATCCGGATTGAGGCTATATGTTCCTGAATCTATCGAATCCATCAAAGATCTTATCTGTCCGGTAGGGAAATAGCCTGCGGATAGTCCGTGCTTATAGCTGTTTTCCAGTATGTTGGCCAATTCTTTTAATCTTTGAATATCAAGTGTGTCATGTACCCAGATAGGGGTAAAAGTATTTTTTATATACAAGTTTTGTAATATAGAATCTTCTTGTACATGGGATTGCAGGACTTCTTTTAAATGCCGGGGGTCAAAATCCGGATAATGTTTAGCAAATTTCGAAAGTACAACTTCTTTTTTACCGGATTCGCTAAGTTTAGTAGAACTTTTTTCTCTGCAACCGGCAAAGAATACCGCAATTATTATAAGTGTTGTGTATAAGGTGTATTTCATAAAACTCTGATAAAACAGATCTGTCGGTACTTAATGATTTTCCTCTTTATGTCCGGATAGACATAAAGAGGAAAGTATAATTACTCCAGGTAAGTATATCCGTATAATCCGGATCGATAGTTAGACAAGAATTCCTTACCTTCTTCTACCGTGATAGAGCCTTGTTTAACACAGCTTGTAACCCATGTTTCTACGGTTCGCACTAATTTTTTTGCATTATATTGCGCATAGTCCAGTACTTCGGCGACAGTTTCTCCATCTATCATTTGCTCTATTTTGTACCCGTTTTCATCAACAGAGATATGCACGGCGTTGGTATCTCCGAACAGATTATGAAGGTCGCCTAATATTTCCTGGTACGCACCCACAAGGAAAACTCCAAGATAGTACGATTCGTTCTTTTTCATAGAATGTACCGGGAGATAAGATGATTGGTTTCCACTCGAAATGAAGTTGTCTATCTTGCCATCCGAGTCACAGGTAACATCCTGTAATGTTGCTGTCCTGTCGGGACGTTCATCCAACCGGTGGATAGGGATTATCGGAAATATCTGGTCGATGGCCCAGGAGTCCGGTAAAGATTGAAATAATGAAAAATTGCAGAAATATTTATCCGGCAGCAATTTCGATAGCTGTTTCAATTCTTCGGGAGAGTGCTTCGAGCGACCTGTTATGTGAAATATCTCACGGGCAATAGAGAAATACAGGCGTTCTACTTGTGCTCTGGTTTTTAGAGACAACATACCCAGGCTGAATAAGTCAAGAGCTTCCTCTCTGATTTGTTGGGCATCGTGCCATGCCTCCAACATGCGGGATTGGCTCAGGTTGTCCCATATTTCGTAGAGTTCGCGAACAAGTTCATGATCATCTTCTTTTATATCTTCATCATCGTCCCATTCAGGAAGCGTAGCTGTTTCCAATACTTCAAATATCAGGATGGAATGGTGTGCTGTGAGCGAACGTCCCGATTCCGTAATAATATTGGGGTGGGGGATATTGTTCTTATCAGCGGCATCTACCATTGTGGCAATGGAGTCGTTCACATACTCTTGTATAGAATAGTTTACGCTACTTTCGTTATATGATGAACGTGTACCGTCATAATCTACACCCAGGCCTCCGCCAATGTCGACAAATTCGACATTGAATCCCATGGCGTGCAGTTGCACATAGAATTGGGCAGCCTCGCGCAAAGCCGTTTTTATCCTGCGTATTTTGGTTATCTGGCTGCCAATGTGGAAGTGTATAAGGCGAAGGGAATTTTGTAAATTATTTTTTTCCAGATAGGCTAATGCTTCGAGTAATTCACTCGAGTTAAGCCCGAACTTACTTCCATCACCTCCCGACTCTTCCCATTTACCGCTACCGGAACTGGCCAGTTTAATACGGATACCGATATTGGGAGTGATTTTTAATCGTTTTGCTATCTTGGCAATCAGTGGTATCTCATTTAGCTTCTCTACTACGATGAAAATGTGCTTTCCCATCTTTTGGGCAAGCAGGGCTAATTCGATATAGCTTTCGTCTTTATATCCATTGCAGATAATAAGCGAATTAGAGTCTGTATTGATTGCTATTACGGCATGTAGCTCGGGTTTTGATCCGGCTTCGAGTCCTATGTTGAATTTTTTTCCGTGACTGATAAGCTCTTCAACCACAGGACGCATCTGGTTTACTTTGATAGGGTAGATTATATGGTTTTGTCCCGTATATTCATATTCCTCTGCTGCTTGTTTAAAGCATGTCGATATCTTTTCAATTCTGTTATCCAGAATATCCGGAAAGCGGACCAATACAGGAGCTGATACATCACGAAGTTGCAATTCGTCCATCAATTCTTTTAAATCGACAGCTACTCCGTTTTTTCTGGGAGTCACAACAACGTTGCCTTTCTCATTTACAGAAAAGTAATTGATACCCCAGCCTGCGATGTTATATAACTCGGCCGAGTCTTCGATGCGCCATTTTCTCATTCTTCTTGTAAAGTGATAATTATTTAATAGATAAAAATGTTGTTATTTTAGCATTCCCGGGGTCTTTGGCCTCTTCTCCGTAAATATCAAAATCAGCAATATAAGCCCTGTTTATATTTGATTGCCATATATGAGCCCATGTTTTCCCTACGGCATAAGGCAATTCTCCTTCTGACGTGTATTGTAAATATTTACATGCCGGAAAATCTTTTATTATCAGATTTTTATTTGTGGGAATTCCGTTAATGCCTGAAACTCTGTATCCTATAAAGGTTGTATATTCTCCTGTATAATCGCTTTCATAATCGGTATATATACAGTATACATCATTCGATACTTTATTAGGAACAGATTGTACAACACCATTGAGAAAGAACGATTCCCATAATTTAGCGATATCTTCTTGCGACTTATGGTTCTGGTTTGTAGTTCTGACAGATATTCCAACTATAGTAAACGCGTCTAATATTATTTCTTTGCTTTTCATTCTTTTACTAATATTTTAGAAATTCCGGCAATATATAAATAGTGAAAATCTTTTTCAGGATACCATCTTTCGATAATTTTTTTATCAAAGAATGCATTCTCTTCTATTCGTTGTACAAATAGTTTCTTGGCAAAGATGACACTGTTAGCTTCCTGAAAATAGGGTATGCCATGCTCTGTAGCTATAGTTAACTTTGTCTTTTCTATTTTGTTTTCATCTCTTCCTGATACTTTTCCCAGATAACTTAAATCCTTTAGGTAGCTTTTATCAAAAAATGTAAGGGAAAAGGAGCCTGAACTTTCCACAAATTCTCTTGTGTATCTTTGCGGGCGTATGACAATAAAAGCGACTTCTTTATTCCACATAACGCCAAATCCGCCCCAACTGGCAGTCATCGTATTTACCGTGCCATCCGGTTTTGATGCTGTAATTAGCATCCATTTGTCTTTCAGCCCAAATGCATCAGGGGTATAGTCTTTTATATTCGTTTCTTTAAAAGTCATTTTATTGATATAAATACAGTCAATGTTTCGTTCGGGTGAATAGGAAATTCCAATTCGCAAAAATATAAAATATGTTGTGAAAAAGGAAATAAATATAGGTAAACTACGAAGTTATCCTGATTTTTTAATTTTCTTGGAAACTTTCAGGAATTTTAGCGAAGAATATTAAAAATGAATGACGTGGAAAACTGACCCTATAAACTTTCAGGCTTAACTCAATGACATTGAGCTAAGCCTGAACGCAAAAAAATCAAAATCCAACTGAAAATACCTATAAAAAAGATTTGCTATAAAATTTAAACAGTTTCTAAATAGGGACATCTATTGACTTTTTTTTGTAGACGGTTTATCTCCAGCCGGTATATTGAACTGAAACCTCGTGATGAAACTCGTTTTCTTCTGTTTCTAACCATGATTTTTTTGTCATATAATCTTTATCATTATACGTTAGTGTATAATTAAGAGATTGAGATTCTCCATTCCTGTCAGCTTTTACGATATTATGAGTACCTATGAATGTTGAAATTCCAAGCAACGGCCTATAAATAGAACCGGCACCCTCAAAATCGTTTATAAATAAATAGTAACGTAGCCATCCTTCCATATTGAGATTGATAAAAGGAGATTTCTTATTATCATATACAAAAGTGTAATCACCATTAGGGTCAGGGAGCAGATCTCCATTCTCGTCAAAACTTCTTGTTTCCGTTCCTGAGGTTACAACATCATCTCTGCCAACCTCTCCGCCGTCTGCGCTTTCGGTATCTTCGTATGCAATTGTAACGCTTCCTTGTTCATAGGTAAAATCAGTATTTGTGTACCTATGTAATACGGGACTTCCACCTAAAATAATAGGCCTGTAGTTCTTACTTGTATATCCCATTATTTTATTGCCATCGCCACTATATTTGAATTCATATTCGCAAATATAGCTATGAAGGCCGCCGAAATATTTATCAAGATACCTTGTTACAGATGTCACACGGTTTAATACATCATACGTAAAAACAGTTTTAAGAACTGTACTTCCATCATAATAACGTTCGGTTACCTCTGCAGGGAGCAGCTTATCGGCTAGGTCTTCGCTAGCGTCTCCGTCAATTGTTTCTCCGGTCTCCCAATCTTCCACATCGGTACCTGCGCTTGCAACATCGCTAAGGTTTACTACCATATTGAACGTGTATTTCTTGCCCGATTCGAGAGTCAGATTCCGGTTCAAGGTATAAAACAATTCTTTTCCGGAATTTAAAACGACTTTAATGAATTTTGTCCCTGTATTTACCGTTTGAGGAACCGTTATGCCGACATTGCCCCCTAATTTAACGCTTTGTATGCCTGATACCGCTCCCAGGCTGCCGTCTCTCCGGTTAAACTCTATTGCCGTGGCTGCGTTTACTATACTTATCTGGGCATTTGTCAGGTCAGGGTTTCCGTTTCCCGCCGTAAGCGATACGTTAATTTGGGAAAGCATGTGCTTAAATGTAAGGATAATTTGCCCTGTTGTAGGCGCCTGAACAAAAACGGGGCAATAAAGCAGGTCGGAAGCATGTATAGCCGAAACGTCCGTTTGGTCATCAGCTACAAAAAACGGATACGTATCGTCTGTGCCTTCATAGTATGGATGATAAGCCGAAACTCTGATAGAATTACCATTGTCGGGGAAATACTGCGTTGCCCCTGAAAGATTGCCTTGCCCGTCACCGGTATAAGCGAGGTTTTGCGTATAAGTTGTAGCCGGAGTTACCGCGTCCTCCGCGATAAATACGCCGACTTTTTGTCCGTTTGCAATCTGTATACCCTGATAAGTTGACTTTAGTAACGAAAGTTCCGATGAAAAGCGAATTTCTTTATATTCTGACGACAATGGATTATTATCATCGCTACTGCAAGATACAAAAAGTAAAATTGCACAAATAAGGCCAAATATTTTTTTCATAATGATTCTGTTTAACTATTTATGCTAAGAAACTGTTTGAATTTTATCGAAAAATATTATTATAGGATTTGAAAAAAACTTCTTAGCAATTTTTTTATGCTCTTTTCAAAAATTTGCTATAAAATTCAAACAGTTTCTAAGTTGTTTAAAATATTTATTGATATATTGTTAGTTATAGGAGCGAATAAATATTCGCCCCTACACATATATTTTCAAAAATACAACATTAACTATTGATAGATATACGTTATGCTGCTTCGTATGGCGGCAGCTTCCTGCTGGATTTTAGACCACGATTTTGTGAAGTAATAAATTCCGTGCTCTTTGTCCGTGTACAGGTAGCTAAGCGCCACTCCTCGTTGGACACCCCGCGACAATTCTACATAACCCGTTTCCGGCTCTTCGCCTGATGGCAGATAAACGACACTGTTCGAAGATTCATCCGTATACAGCCTGTATCCAAGTTCTTCGTCCGGTATGGCTCTGCAATACCTCACACTGCCCCAATGCCATAATTGCTGGTTCAGCCTTATTTCATTGTTATTGCCGGGTTCAGCGAAATTGAAATTGCGTAGACCTCCTTTCATTTTCAGTTTTACGCCTGTCCCTGTAGTCATGAATGCGTTAGAGCCGTTTGTCCATCCGGGATGCGGTTCGTATACGTATGGCGCTTCTCCCAGCCCGTGCGCGTCCATCGAGCCGAGCGGAAGCAGGCTCAGTTTTGAAGTATTTAGATTATAAACGCCGTTCAATAATGGCATCACCTGAGCCAGATCTGCCGCTAATTGAGGATCTACACCATCAGGAAGCCCGAAAGTATAATTACGGAAATCTTTATACACATTGCCTGTGGTATGAGGCATTTGCCCGAACATCTGGAGGATTGCCGCAACGTCAGGCAGATCGAACTCTACATTTGCCGATGGATATTTATCGTCGTTCCTTGTGAACGCCGCATCATCGTAGCGGTAAGATGTGGCTTGGTTGTAATCGTTTGTAGCTATTTCGGTAATCCATGTCCCGAATACTTTCTCGAATTTATTTACGGTATTGGCATCGTCCCCGAATGCGCTTCCTGCAAGGAAGTTAACCATCGTATTGTCATAGTTAAGGAAATTCAGGGATTCCCCACGGTATTTCAGCCGTAAGTTGACGGTTGTCCACTCGTATTCCCCGATTCCGATTGTCGGATAATCGTTGATAATACGGGAGGTAATCTCTGCCCCTGACGTCCCTATCCGGTAATCCCAACCTGGATAGCTGAGACCCCCGCCATAGTTAACCGGAAGACTTGCAAGCGATATCGTGATATTGCCTTCTAGGCCTGACGTAGGTGGAGTAAGCGGTTTTGGGTAAACAGCGGCAATATATGCCCTGTCATTGGCGGACAAATCAAGAATTGTTTTTTCTTTTATTTTATTAAACATAATAGTGGATGTCTTGACGCGTCCGGTCGTTACTATCCAGTCAGCAGGGATATACGGCAACATGATTGAGTTTTCGTCAAATGTCGGGGTAATAGTGTCCGCAATTAATAAATCGATGAGATAGAAATGCTCAAGTAAGTAGGAGTTCCCGATTTGATATTCCCCTAAGTAATCGTCTAAAGCAACGCCAATACCATCAAGAACGTTATTTTCGTTCAATACAACTCTTTCGTCAGGATTAGTCGGATTATCCCGTTGATACTCGTATATCATACCGAGCATATGTCCGAATTCTCGAAGGATGGAAGCCTTGAATTCCGGACTATTTACTTCCATCGGGTTGTTAATGTTAGCAATAGCCAGATTCATTGTAGGTTCCGATTTGCTGACCGCCTGACATTGTTTTCCGAGATATGACCAGTTTGCTTCGAGGTAGTTGAGTTCCGGAGCTGCGTCATGGTTTGAGAATACTATCCTCACGTCCGATTCATTAGGGTCAGTCACATACTTGAATCTCAGGTTAGTAAGCTCCGTGTATGTTTCCGCTACAGTCTTAACTTTGTTTATAAGGGCTGTATTCGCTGTCCCGTTCATGAAATAAATTTTGATTATGTCAAAGTCGTTCCATTTTGCTATAGTTTTTTCCGTAGTTGGTATACCAGCCTTTGTTGTTCTGGCACTGGGAACTTTCATTATTGAGAAGTAGGCCGGATAGCCCTCGTTTGCCAATGTCAGGTCTTTCTTCGGGCCGGACATTTCATTCAGATCATCGCTACACGACACAAATACCAGTAATGGTATCAATGCCCACAAGAATAATTTCTTCATGATTTCTCTAATTTAAATTTTGCAAATAAATGAACATTAATATATGATAATCAGTATATTGTACTTCAAAGAAAGAAGAATTCAGCTTATATAAACAGTGAAATTTCATAATGCGTGTAATTTTGAAATCGATGTTTTAGAAAGTCTGTTCTGTAAATTTGGTTAAAAACCTTCGAAAGTTATCAATAATATTTAATATAGGCAAGTGAATAATGATTTATTTTCAATTTATTTTCCGCGTCATTGCGAGGTGTATTTCCTCTCTCCGTCATTGCGAACCTGAAAGGCGAAGCAATCCATAAAAGAACATTCCGACTGGATTGCTTCGTCGTTGTACTCCTCGCAATAACGGGAGAAAAAGAATAAAATCCATCTGAAAATGCCTATAAAAAAGATTTGCTATAAAATTTAAACAGTTTCTGAGATAAAAATCATAAAAAACCGTCATACAATATTCCTGTTTTACATAATAGTATTACATTTGAGGGCTTAAATGCCGGTTTAGCTCAGTTGGCAGAGCAGCGCATTCGTAATGCGCAGGTCTGGGGTTCAAGTCCCCAAACCGGCTCAGTGGTATGAATCTCAACAAACATGGGACTTCAGGGAGATTCTTTCTTATATTGCAAACGTATATCACTTCATTTGTTCACATCAATTCACTCAGTTCCATCCAGCGCATTGTTTTCTCATCTATTTCTTCGATAAGATCACTTATGCGATTCGACTTTGCAAGAAGCTCGTCCGTAGAGAGTGTTCCACTCGACAATTCAACTTCGAGGCCGGATTTTTCGACTTCGAGCTCCGGTATCAAAACATCCAACTCCTCAAACTCACGCTTCTCTTTGAACGAAAGTTTTTTCTTGTCTTCCTTTATGGAGAACCGGACTTTCTCTTCTTTTGGTTTGAGTGTTTGTTGCCTTTCTTTTTCCAGAGTGTCCTGTATTTCTTTCCATTCACGATATTCCGTATAGTTCCCCGGGAAATCTTTTATGTTGGCATTTCCCTGAAAGGCAAGCAGATGATCTACAACCTTATCCATAAAGTAACGGTCGTGCGACACAACGATAACACAACCCTTAAATTGCTGCAAATATTCTTCCAGTATATTGAGTGTGACAATATCCAGGTCGTTGGTCGGCTCATCCAATACAAGAAAATTAGGATTGGTTATCAACACTGTACACAGATACAGCCTGCGTTTTTCGCCTCCCGACAGCTTATAGACAAAATTATGCTGCTTTTCGGGCGGGAACAGAAAATGCTGAAGAAATTGTGATGCCGTCAGGCGGTTACCATTACCCAAATCGATTACTTCCGCTATATTCTGAATAACGTCGATAACTTTCATTTGCTCATCAAACTTCAGGCCATCCTGGCTATAATAGCCAAACTTCACGGTTTCGCCTATATCGAAGCCTCCCCTGTCGGGAGCGACCTCGCCCATCAACATTTTTATAAAAGTCGATTTTCCCGTACCATTATTTCCGGCAACACCAAGCTTTTCGTAACGTGCAAAAACATAATTAAAGTCTTCCAGAATCTTTTTATTACCATATGCCTTATAAATATGCTGAGCCTCGAATATTTTGTTGCCTATATACGAGCCCTTTATCTGCAACCGCACATCTCCCGCATCCCTGGCTTGTTTAGCCTTTTTTTCCAGATCGTAGAATGCATCTATTCTCGACTTCGCTTTTGTACCCCGGGCCTGAGGCTGACGCCGCATCCATTCCAGTTCTTTACGCAACAGATTATTTGCCCTGTCTATTTCGGCATTTTGGGCGCTTACACGCTCATCTCTTTTTTCGAGATAGTAAGTGTAGTTACCCTTATATTCAAATATTTGTCGCTGATCTATTTCTATAATCCGGTTACATACGCGATCGAGAAAATAACGGTCGTGTGTTACCATCAGTAAACTTAGCCGCGATCGTTGCAAATAACCTTCGAGCCATTCTACCATATCCAGATCAAGATGGTTGGTCGGCTCATCCAGGATAATCAAA
>JAISES010000086.1 GCA_031263965.1 Prevotella sp.
TTTTCAGTTTCATTACCATTTAGACTATACTCCATTATAGCCGTGTAAATCTCTCCCTGAATATCCCTCGGCAGATTTTCTATTGCCTCGTAAAAACTCCTGTAAAAAATAAAACTATCCCTCATGCTTATTTATCGCTATTTATTTAAATTCCAATTGGTTCTGATATCTCCTTACAAGCTCTTTTTTATACTGCCTGAGAGCTTCTTTTACCATCGTTTCGTTGCGCATCAACCCGTAAGGAAGAATGCCTGATAGTCTGGCTTCACATCTGGCTATCCCGTGTCTAATTTTTTCATCTGAATAAGTTTTAATTGTTCTCATATTATTTTCCTGTATTTTATTCATTAAGATAACTTAGTATATGCTTTATCACTTCAATCGTCCATCCGTTGCCGCACATCCGATATATCTGGCTGTCGCTACACTCCCATTTGTACCAATCGGGGATTGTCTGAAGGCGGGCGCATTCTGTCGGAGTTAATCGGCGAATCCGATCATTATATATGACTCCTGTTTTTGATTCAGCACTACTTGCTCCTAATGTCCCGTGCTTACAGGTTTCGTAATATGCCCTGTCAGTTTGCGACCGGTACCCCTTGCCTGATCTATCGTATTGAATATAGTTGGGTGTTATCAGTAAATTGTTTTGCTCCCAGCTATTAGCCGACAAGGTGGGAGTCTTTTTCCCATGAACGCCCCCTTTATTAAAACCTCTTCCCTTTTGAAGAATATATGTATCTCCTCCAAAATTGGGAACGCCGGCGTGGTATCTGGATAATATGGCGTTGGCCTTTTGTAATCCAATATTTGCCCATATCCGAATGGTTACCCCCTGAATGCGCTCCGGCCATTAAGCATGATGCTTTATCTTGACTCTTTTTCGGTTTTCCGTTTGTGTCAAAAACTAAAGTCATAGATCTTTTGGATTCCCTATTACTGGACATAATACAGTAACTCTTTTCCGGTATAATACGTGGCGAAGCTTTTAATATCCTGTTGATGGTCGCCTCCGAAATATAATATTTCTCATCTACATCCTTTTCCAGAATATCGCGAAGTAAAATTCCCCTGTCTTCCGGCTGCGGTATATCTGCATGGATCTCTCCGAATAAACCTACTTGCTTAATCCTTATATTCGTCCAGTACCAACGGTTGCGGTTTTGCGCCGAAACAAGATTAGAATTGATATTTACAGGGTAGACGCCGCAATGGTCTGTTATCACTTTCATGTGGGAACGTTTCATATTCACGTTTTCGAGGAGAAACTTAACATCCGGATTCAACCCCTTTACATGGTTCAGAATATCCACGAAAACAAAGAATAAGCGGCTCTGCGGATCATCGAAAGCTAATTGTTTTCCGGCAAAGCTAAACCCTGTGCAGGGAGTCCCCGCAAGAACCAAATCGATCGAAGCCCAATCGATATCCCATGTGCGCCAGCTCTCGATATCTCCGAGTTGAATTGTCTCAGGAAAATTCAGCTGTGTCTGCTTAATGGCATGCTTATCGATCTCGGAGGCGTAATACTTATCGTATTTCATCCCGAGTTCAACAAGGGCTATTTGTGCGCACGACATACCGTCACATAATGATAATACTATATTCATATATCAAATATTGAGAGTACATTCATGACGGCGACCCTTCCATTTCAAGAATGTCAAATAACATAGGAGCCAATGTGTTATTTTCTGCTTCCCTTTGGTATGTCAGCCCGTCTTTCCAATAGTCATGATTTAATTCTATCGAGAATCCGATACGTCCCGCTTTAATTGCACAATACGGAACAGTACCTATACCCCCGAAAGGATCGAAGACTACATCTCCTTTGTTGCTGTATTTTTCTATTAGCCTTTCTACTATATCAAGTTGTAAAGGGCAGATATGGTTCTGCCTGTTTTTTCGCGACTGCCTGCTGTTAAGGGTGCGCATCCGTACAACGTCGTCCCAAATCCAATCTTTTTTACTGACAGGATCTATGGCCATAAATGTTTTTGGAAGTTTATCTTTCTTTTCCAGATATTCGGCAAAATCGAGATGACGTTCGAAGCTGTAAATATTTTCACGTTCGAAATTCCTGAACAGTAAACGGATTCGATCTATTTCCATAGCCGCAATATCGTATGTGTCCAACAATGTATTACCCGATGAACACCAATGTGCGTGCGAATCTATCTGATGCCTTGCAAGGGTATAATCGCCGTGCTTTTCGTGAAAAACAGGAACATCCGCATACGCCTTTCCGGTATTTGTCGGCAGCTTCCTGAACAGAAGGATGTATTCGGGACAGCCTACGCCCATCTTTGAGCCGTCTTTGCACATTTCGGTATATCCAAGCCGGTAGGTCTGGTTGTTTTCCCGCACTACATCGGTATCTACCGTTATCATCCCGAATAACTCGAACTTGTGTTTCATTGCGTGAAATATACATAAGGCGTGGAACGGATCGAGCGTAGGCATGCCCTTTCCCGTAGCATTTCCAAACAATATCCTGTCTTTCACATGCACGGCCATAACACGGCCTGGCTGAAGCATACGGTAACATTCGGGCGTCAGGAAATCCATTTGTTTAAAAAAGTCGTCGTTACCGGTGTTATATCCAAAATCATTGAATGTGGGTGTATATTCGTAATGGTTGGAGAACGGCCATGATGTGACGATAAGTCCAACGGAATTATCCGGGCGGTCGAGGCATTCGAGTATGTTGTCGTTATTTGCCGATTCAAACAGATTTCCCTTGCACACTTCACGGCTCGCAAACATCCATCTCATTAGCTTTTGTTCTACATTGACAGATGTTAAGCCGTTTTCACGAATAATATCGACCATATTCCTGATCATTTCATTGTGTTGTGCCCACTTCTTTATAAAACGCTGGAAAATAACAGATTCCGATTCGGCATAAACAAAATAAACCGTTACTTTATGTTTTTGCATAAATCGGTAAATACGGTGTATGGCCTGAAATTTATCGTTAAACTTGTCATCGATAAACATAATGGCTTTATGGCAGTGGTGCTGAAAGTTTATACCTTCACCCAGCATCACCGGTTTTGCGGCAAGATATTTCAAACGCCCGTGACGGAAGTCGTCAATTATATCATCCGCTTCGTCTTCGTCCTGAGTTCCATATACCGCTTTACACCCTTTAACAGCCTTACATAACGCAAGCCGTTCATTCTCCTGGTCATGCCAGAATAAAAAACGATCATCTCTGTTTTCGAGGCGGTTGATTATCTCTATTACCCTGTCTATTTTTTGAAACAAACTGTCTCGGCGCTCTTTAGCCGCATCGGAAAGAGACAGTGCGGATTCACGAAACATCTTGACCTGTCCGTCACGATCTGCACCGGCTGTTGAATTGTCTACATCTACAACTTCTTCGATATATTCCAGCTCAGGTAAATCATACCCCTCGTCAGAATATCCGAGATCGGAAGGCTTTGTTATAAACAGCGCCCATGTAGATACCCATATCCAAAATTGCGGCTCTTGCGAGGCTTTTAAGGTCAGGTGATTAGCCTTCGTACTATCCCTGTCGAAAAAGCGCGTTAAAGCCTGTCCCGTATCCATAACACCCAGATAGCCGGCATAATGAATCATTTCCTTATACCTGTTGGGAGCTGGGGTAGCAGTCGCTACAAACTTGTATTCGACATCTTTAAAAAGCGTCAAAAACGTTTGATAGGTTTTGGTACCGTAACCCCTCAATACAGACGCCTCGTCAAGTGATGTCACCCGAAAACAGGAAGGTTCTATACGGACGCCTTCTTCACCGTCACGGACGCGTTCGTAATTAGTGATCATAATGTCCGTTTGACAGTTATGAACTTCATCCATATTACGCACGTAGGTTATATTTATGCCAATATGAGCTTTTGACTGTTGTTCAAACTCCACCACGACACGTTTAGGACAAACAATAAGACCTTTACCCCCTTTATGTTTCAGAATAAGGCGTATAATCTCTATCTGCGTAACCGTTTTGTGTAATCCGAAAGATGAAAATATTGCACGGCAACCTCCGGCTATCGCCCACTTTACGGAATCTTTAACATGTGGAAATAATCCTTCCGTCATTTCGGTAATATCGACATCAAATCCCGTTTGATGAGAAACGGCCATCTTTGATTTAAGAAAATTCAAATATTTATCTTTTGTTTTCATTTTAATGCAAATTTTAACCGGGCCCGATTGGTTAATACTTAGTTCTATGGAGCAGGCAGGAGTCGAACCTGCATGTATCAATGATTAAATTTCTGCCTGCCGGCATACTCTTGTTTAATCTTCCGGCTAATATTATGTGATACTTACCCGCGAAGCGTCTGCCATTTCCGCCACTGCTCCTTGCCACATCTATAGAGGGTTACTTACAACTGGAATTTTCTTTTTAGACTATATATTATATCAGCCATTCCATAACCTGTCATGAATGACATTATTAGAAATAAAATACATCCTACCGGACTTGGTTTCTCTGAAGATGATACAAGTAAATTGAATGTTAAGTTGCATATTATAATAGAAAGTATCGTTGAAATAATTAATCTCATAACTGTTCTTTAATTTTAAGTTTATAATAGTTTATCTTTTCTTTTATTTCTCCGGTTGTTAGTTTCAGGGGCTCGTTCCTGATCTGTAATAATCTTTCGTATCGCTCGATGCCTATCCTCATAGGTAATGATAATGAGTACTCGGTAGTATTTCCATGCCGGTGCTGATTGCAGGCTACGCATTGGCCGTGGACGTTATCTTCGTTGAATCTTATATTAGGGTAGGCTCCGACTGACATAAAATGCCCCGCGTCGTATTTTCCCGTTAAAGTACATCCGCACGATATACACGGCTTACCTTTATCTCTTAGCCGGATGTATTTATTGAATACTTTTTGCAGGTCATTGAGCCACATAGAATGCGTTTTAAGTTTTTCTTTTGCTTTATCGGTCTTTACTTTATGCCTGGCTTTCTCCGTCAGGCAGGAAAGGCATAGGCGGGATACGATTATGCCGTTCCTGTACAGTGGTTCAAAGTCCTGCCTGCATGATCGGCATTTAATCAACTTTTGGGTTACAGCCATTGCCTTTGCCGGTTCATTTCTTCCTGTATATGCTCTAAAAACTTATCTTCGTTCGCTTCCGGCAGGTAAATACCCGCTTCACTCGCGCTCCAATTCCTGAATTTATCAATAGCTGTTGTCATTTGCTTGGTACCAATGTCCCTTGAGCTTCTGGCAATAGTCACTTTTCCTAAATAATCGTCGTCGCGCTCAAAAAGAAATATGTCGGGGTTGCACAACCGCTTGAAGTATTCCTGTTTTACAAATTCAAGCGTATTTCCGGTTTCAACACAAAACCATGATATTATCAAATGCAAGTAGCTGTTCTGCGACAGTGTGCGCTTTTCCCGCTTCTCGGTAAGTTCAACTTTCTTTTTTTTATCTATCAGGAATTGAACACGAGTTAATAAACTCTTTACCCCTGTTTCCGTTGTAAGATCGAAATACATAAGTCTAAATAATCAGAAGGGCAAATCGTCCGTATCTGCCGCAGGCAGGTTGTTTATCTCTTCGGGCGCGGGATTTCTCGGCGTTTCGTTCCAGCGTTTCAGATTGCCGATATAGAGGGGTTTCTCTCCTTCCGCTCTTTGCTCTTTCGATTTGGACGCGATGACATTGTGCGTGTCGCCGTATTGCGACACCGATTGTCTTTCGGCTACCGCGATATTCAGGTAAATTTTCCCGTTATCCGCTTTCTTGAACAGTTCTTTAGGGATATCCGATACGCAGATAGAGCCCATTAAAAAATCACTCATAATTTTTATCTTTATTTTGTTTATATGTTACTTTCATATATCCCGCCTTAGGCGTTTCTTTCTTATATTTATCCGCTAATTCGGGATTTTCTTTCTTGAATTTAGCCGCATCAAATCCGACCGACGACGTAGGGTCAACCCATGAGATTGTCACCCTGTCATCTTTGTATTGCTGTTTTTCTATAGCAGGCTGAATAACTGATAACAGTTGTTTTCTCCTTTCGTCTAAAACAGCGATCTCCTCATCAATGGCTATCAGATCTTCAATCTCAGGTGAAGTTTCTGTATCCTTTTCCACCGGATTGACAAATTCCGTTTCGTTAAACCAGGCATCGATAAGCGATAAGATGATGCTATTGTCTATCCTGTTTACTTTCTGCAACTTATGCTTATCTTTCCGCAACCAGATGCCGTACAGCCTGTCTACTTTCAAATGGGGATTCTGTAATTCGAACAGATAGGCGCAGATCGATAGTTGCCATGACAGGCTTTCAATATCCAGTACCGATGTGGTCTTTATCTCTCCAAGATGAACACTGCTGCCCGATGCTTTGAATACATTATCTATCATGGTGGCTATCCGTTCGTTGTCGGATACCAGGTATTCATTTTCAACAGGGATCAGGCCGTTTTCCTTTTTAATCGCCGAGTAGTTTTCGACTTCTATGCAATCTGATGTCTCGAACATATCGTTTGCCTGGCATTTGGAATGGATAAGGGTTCCGTATTCCGCAGCTTTGTTCAATATATGCTGTGGAATATTGCTATATTTATCAGGAAAAAGCATTTTTGATATTATACCCGTTATTCCTTGCAGATACTTCCCGTCATTCGTTAGGTAGCAATGATTTTCCTCGAAAAATTCAACTTGCCGGTTGTAATTTAAGTTTAGATTTTGCATTTGTTAAAGCATTTTTAAATGATTGGTTTCTCTGGTAATTCGGATAAGTTTCATATATTTTACTTAATTCTTCTAAACTCATAGCCTTATCTATCATTTCAAAGATGATAGATGATGGTTGTTCCTGTCCTGTGTTCCCTGGGGACGTCGGCTTTGGCTCCGGATTTTTAACTTTGCCTTTATCGGTAGAGAATCGAACCCTGCTTTTTTCGTCTGATATATCCAGCTCTACAATTTCACGCAGGTCGTTATATCCTATGTGCGATACGTGGAATTCTGCGTATTTCAGATTCTCCCCGCTTAATGGAGTAATCCAAATAAAAGGAGATGTATATAATTCCCTGCCTATGCCTATATTGAAACATGCTCTTTTGAACGAGTCGGAAGCTTCTCCTTTTTCTTTCTCCGTGTTGCTTTCGGTTCCCACATCCTGTTTTCTTATCCACATGTTCTTTTCGTGATCCCATATTTCAACAGTGCAGAATAAGTTACCGTTAACTACATCGTGGAAACGCTGCCATCCTGTAATGCCAAATGTTTCATCCAATATTCTCATGTCACACCGGGCGTCTTTATACAATAGGAATACGCCACCACTATCTTTTATGGATTGCACACGAACGTCTATTTCGTCCGCCCTTAATAATCGTATATTTTTCATGTTTTATTCTCTAGACAGTTCATCGATTATTTTACTATTCTTGATGCAACGCACCGAGAAGCCGTACGCACGGTAGTTGTAGTAGCTAGGGTAGACGTTACCGCTGCTGAAGTACAGGTTGTAACCACTGCCTCCGTTAGGCGAGGGCGACCAATAGTACCCATTGGAGCCTACGTTGTTCAGCGAACCATTGCTAGCGTTACGATAGCCCGCAGCGGGGAATTCTACTTTGAAACCGTCGGGGAATGTAAATACGCCAACTTTCTTATCTTCGTCGAATACGTATTCGGTATCTTCGACCAACTGCACAAACTCTTCACGTGTTGGTAAACGATATCCTTTCGGGCAAGCCTCTATCGCTTCATCCTGCGTGTAATAGCCTGGAAGCAATATGCTGTCCTTCCAGATGTTGGATTCGCCGAAAGATGATTTTGCTCTTCCATCTACCAACATATCGAGCTTCCGCTCAATGGAATCAAGCCTCTTTAGTATGTTTTGTATTTCTTTCATGTCCGGTTATTTGGTTAATCTCTTGATTTTTCAAACGCCTTTGAAAAAGGATCATAAACTACCTGGCACGTAATCAGGCAACCATCTTCCATCTCAAGCGTCGTGTGGTTTCTGGTTACAAGTTTCGATTTACCTTCAACAAGGAAGGTTTCGTTTACTTTGTCAAGGTTTACTACTTTTTTGGCATTTGTTACAAAGTGGCCTTCTGTTGAAGAAGGACTTACATTAATTCTTTCAATTGTTTTCATTTGTTATTTTATTTTCAGTTAATATTCATATTTCATGAGTGAAAAATACCTGTCTCCACTTATATGGATAAGGTCTGATATGTCATCCTGGGACAGTTCTTGCAGAAGTTTATTCCCGTTATCGGTAAATACTGTGGAAAACCTTTCCCCCTGCCTCTGGATATATTTAATTTCAGCTGAAAGTTTTGCGGGGACGCGATAAAGAGAGGCTATTGCATCCTTAGCGTTATCATTTACCGGATCGACTGAAAGAAAAAACATCCTGTCCGTGCTAGGACACCAGCATCTTACAAATGCAAGGTCGGTACTATTGTTTATTTTGCCCTTAAACAAGGTATATACCCCTATATTCATTCCCCGTGTAGTGCCTTTCAGATATTCTTCCGGTTTCTTGTCCGTATATGTATTTATCTCTTTAAGATTGGATGATATAAACCTGAATAAGGTTTCGTTTCCGTGTTTTTCTTCAATAAAGGATAATGCCGCCGCTTTTATCTCCTCGTTGCTTTCTTTGATGAATGATTCAAATGTGTATTCATTATTCCGGAGTTGATTAAACATATCCTCTTTCAGAGAAACACCATGTATGAAGTAATATCGACTGCCGTCTTTAAATCTTACGCACGCATCAGATACCGAATGTAACCGGCCCCTGTTATCCCTGTCTACGGATATAGGCGGCTGAATCGCAAACACGTAATTTTCGTATTCATAAGCGTTAAAAACTCCTGATTTAATCAGCTTCTTGTATTTTCTGAAATTAAAATTATCAAGGATATTAATTTTTTCAAAAAAATCATAAAAAGAGGCCCATCCGTAATTCGATAAATCTATATATGATGAATATTCATTAAATAAATCCCCGACAGAATCCCAGACAGAAGCCCTGACAGAAGCCCTGACAGAATCCCCGACAGAAGCCCTGACAGAATCCCCGACAGAAGCCCTGACAGAATCCCTGACAGAATCCCTGACAGAAGCCCTGACAGAATCCCTGACAGAAGCCCAGACAGAAGCCCAGACAGAATCCCAGACAGAATCCCTGACAGAAGCCCTGACAGAATCCCTGACAGAATCCCTGACAGAATCCCCGACAGAATCCCCGACAGAATCCCTGACAGAATCCCTGACAGATCGGAAGAGCGTCGGGGAGGGAAAGTGGGTCGCATTCTG
>JAISES010000186.1 GCA_031263965.1 Prevotella sp.
AAATTCGGGATAATGCTTTTGAAATGCGTACAGTCCCCATCCTTGCGGTTTCGACAGGATCATTAATGCGGCCATCATCCACGTAAACAATCGACCGGAAACAGATGCAGGGTGCCACCAGATCAGGGCGAATACTCCAACTGTTAATGGAATTAATCCCCATAAAAAATATTTTTTCGGCAATTTTTTCATTAGAAAAAGATAAGACATGCCGGTTAACACGGTGGCAAGCAAGGCCGTTCTTGCCTGTAATAACAACAATAATATAACAGATAACAGGAGAAGCGAATATCCAGTCATTTTTTGCTTTTGATTTATGTAACAAAATGGAAGTAATACGCTCAAATAAGCTCCTAATTTATCCGGATTTCCGAATGTACTGCCAACCGGGAAATAATTGTGAAAATTGGGGAGAACTTTAGTAAACTGTAAACAGCAAATGACAAGGTGTATAAATATCGTTATTGAGGCGATTTTAGTCAGCAGAGCAATAAGATCCTCTTCTTTCTCTTGAATATGGATACGTATAAAACAATAAAATAGAAAATATATGATTGGTAAAGTGTAATCCAAATCATTATGAGTTCCCCAATAGAAATATACATAAAGTACGAGTAAAAACAGTATAAACAGATCACTCGCAAAAAGCTTAACGGTCGTTCCCGTCCGGGATTTCTTTTGCATTAGAGCGATCATTCCCATAAGGAGGAAGGCTACTCCAAATCCAAACTGTTTGACATAGGAATTTCCATTCAAAAATCCGTTACTGCAAGCAAATGATACTAAGAACGGTAAGCTATAAAATGTATACTTTAAGTACATGATCTTGAGTTGAGATATTTTATTTGAACCGCACCAAAGAGAGACGCCCTCTTTGATGCGGTTTGAAATTAAAGATTATTACTGCTTTTTACGTTTGTTTCTTCTGTAACCAATTAAGATTCCAATTAAGAATGCAACTCCGCATATCCACAGATATCTAAAATACTTATTAATACTAAACTCACCACCTAGCATAAAAGAAACCAGACAAGCAATGGCGGCAAGTCCAAACAGAGCCAGGATATAAATAATCCACTTGTATTTTTTATTTATCTTATCCATTGCTCTATAGTTTCCTGTATTGAACTGTAACATCCTCCACTTATTCCTCCGGCAATAGCAGCAGGCCCCGAAAGAGTCCCTGCTGTAGCAAGACCAGCCATAGCGCCAGCCATAGCACCAACAGCAGCCCCTCCTGCATCTGCGGCAACCACATCACTGCCTCCATTATTCCACCAGGAAGTCATGACGTCTGCACCGGTATCCCATGCTTAGCCAACTGCTCCCCAGGCATCGTCCCACCAGCCTTTCAGCCTTATACTCCCGGGGGCAATTAAGTTGCCATTTTTAATACTGAAACTGTTAAGTTCATCATCGCTATATAATTCAAGTAATTCGGGGCAGTTCAATGCAACCATCCATTTGACATGATTTTCTTTCCAATACCGGTATGAACTGAAAGCTGTGCTTGTTGCAGCATATATTGCAACTGCGTCTGTCTCAGACAGGCTGTTTTTTGCTTTTTGATTTATAACTTCTAAATCCCTTTGAAAATCGGTCAAATTTTTATCGCCTTCACCTTTTGCTATTACAGTTTCAAGTTCTTCTAATAATTCTTTTATATCAGAACCTCTTAGTATTGCATCATTTGATTTTATCAATGGCTTTTTCCATGCACTATTCAGAGATTCTTCACACAATTGAGCAGATGTATTAAAGTTTTTATTTTTTGCACAAAAGTCTATTACTGATTGTTTGGCCAATGATTGGTAATCTGTTTTATTGAGATTTACTTTATTGCCACTTTTTATACGAACAGTATGCGAATTCTTTACATCATTAAAAAAGCGTTCCAGTCCTTCATTGTGTTTTATTCCAATTTGACTGTAAGATTCAAAAATACTTTTTGCCGTAGAAGAATCGAATTCTTCTTCAAATTCAGTGCAACCCGGGAAGCATAAAAATGCTACAAATAAGCATATCATTGCCGGATAATTCAATTTTATTTTCGTATTCATATATGTTTATTTTTTATTAAAAAATTACTCTATAAATTTCTTCTTTAAGTTGTCATTTGTAAGATGACTGTAACCAAATTTTTTGAAAGGCGTTTGCACGTTCCTTTCCTCTTGTATTCTTGCTTCGACCGCTTCCGTCCGTCCCTGTCTTTCCCTCAAAGCATAAGGAGAAACACATTTCTTCCGGACACCCTCACGGAGGCAGGAGTTCCTCCGGAGTTTTATTTTCCGGAAGATTATCCTGCCTTGATTGCATTTTATTAAAAGGTTCGACCTTTTCTTGTTTAACGCCTGCTATCAGACCAAGCCATTTGGGTGTCACCTCCTGATTTACAAAATGCCGTGAAGTAACGAACAAAGTGACACCACACAGAATACCAAACAGTATTCCAGCGATTAATCTGTTTATGATGACTTTCATTGTTTCTTCTCTCTTTATCATATCTTTCTTTATATTAACCGGGTTATTAATCGAATATCAGCGCCAATGAACCCCACGGTCGGGTGTAACAAAGAATATCCTGCCTTTCTTTTGAAGCGTAAGATTTTCTAAATACAGCAACGCCTGCGATGGCGCATGATATTGCAACGAACTGCTATTTGTCGCCGTTTGTTTACCCAGTGACGTCCATCCGTTTTTCGTTCGATAAAACAACTCATAATTGTGTCCCCCGGATATATCATCATCCGGATCAATTTTACCAAGATTCAATAACGTATCCGGGCTGTCCGGGGAAAGAATCATCCTGTTTCCGTCGTTATCCAGCCAAAAAGGATCTCCTGCCGGTGTTTGCCGGTTGTTGGCATAATACACCGGGAAATAAATGACGTTCCTCTCTACGGACGGAAAACGGCATGTTTCTCCGCTGTCCTCAGCCCATGCGATGGGATAGAATTCATGATTTTGCTCGAATGCAAGATACACATACCTCGTTGGTGTCACGGGAGGATACTTGAGATGAACAGAAACTGTATCTGTGTATCCGGCATATTCCGCCGATACATCCTTTATGTTTTTATGCTCCTCCAGTAAAGGCGGGATATTTCTGTCTTCCGTTTTTATATTTTGTTGTATGGCAAATGTTTTCCGGTAAACCTTTCCTTTCTGACCGGTATTATATGAGGCGCCCGGATGCGGTTCATACGGATTCGCATCCGTTCCCATAAAGGAAATATGGTTACCTGTGCTGTCACGCACAGCATTCCAGGAATGTCCGCTAAATCCGTTTATCCACCGTGGCGTAAAATCGAATGTGACAGGAATGCCTAACGCCCTCATACTGAAAACAGCTAACGTTACCATGTTGTCACATGATCCCCGCGTCGAAGCCATCAACTGTGAAAAATTCATCGGCGGAAAGTCGCTGTCCAGTCTGAATTTTGGCAACAAACTGTTGACAATGCGGCATGCTTCCACCGATGTAGTTGTAGGCTTATTCAATTCCGAATCCGGATATGCAAAGCTGGCAAGGGCTTTTTCTCTCCAGTTTTCTAATGGCTCGACACCTATCCGGTAGGGTAGAATTTCCTCACAGAAAGCGTCGAAGGGGATATGTTTTCCCCACGGACGCTCCTGCCATACCTTGAAAGCCAGTTCAATATTATTGATCAGATATCCGGCAGTCATACAGTTTATATCTTCCTGTCTTACCGGCTCGCCTATTCTGTATGTATTCAGCACCTTCTGTTTGTCCGAAGAACTTGTCCACCGCAAACATACGGTTGCCACATCATTCCACGGGGCATCGTAATATTCCGAACACTTGCCCGGCATGTTCACAATCAGGAACTCGGCCGCACGCAGTTTCAGGCTGTCGGCAGGGTCTTGGCTGTAATGTTGCAGCACTTTTTCCAATTCCCTGCGGTTCTTTCCCGCCTGTTCAAGAACAGCTTCCAATTCATTTGAATACGGTTTTGAACAGGAAAGCAGGCAAATGATCAATAAAAATGAATAGGTCCGCATATTTGTTTTATTTTTCTGATATGAATCCTTTCTCAATCTGCAACATTCTCAAACCCGAACAGCGTATAATCCACCAGTATGTTTCCCGTCGTATCGGCCGTGTCCTGCCGGTCGCGGGTGCCGTGCGGGTAATGTTCGGCACGGTTGAGGGTCATCTGCCAGTAGCCGACGAGGTCGTCTTTGTTGGCGCGCAGTTTCTGCCGTAATAAATTAGCAACTACGGTGCCGATGCCAATAACACCGGACAGAATGGAATTCGTAACCGTCAACGCCGTCTCGACGGCAATCAGCAATCCTTTGAAAGCGTCGCTGTCTATCACTTTGTCGGCATCGAGGGCAAAATTGCGTACATCGGTGTCCGATTCGATCACCCACAATTGCATGTTCAGCATGTCAGGAATCTGTTCGCTTGAGTAAATGACTAAACCCGAATCGCCGAACAGCAGGCTCTGATTGTCTTTCACACCGTTAATTTCAAGGTACTTGCTTTGAGCGAACAGTTCGGCTTCGGCAAGGACCCGTTCCAGCAATTTTTCTTCGCGCTCTTTCTCCTTCATTGAGAGCAAATCGGAAACGGAAAGCGCCGGAACATACCGCCCTGCCTGTCCGCCCGGATTCGATGCATAACTGTAAATGCGCATTTCGGCGCTACGATTGAACAATCCGAGAAAACCTTCCCGATTGTTAAAAACTTTGATCTTGTTAATTCTTGAGTAAAACATGATATTTATAGTTTGTAGTGAGTAGTTTGTAGTGGGGACGGATTAGGCCGTGAGGGTATGAGGCGCCATAAAGAGCCGAGCGGATGCCGGGACATGGAAGGCTTGCTTCCGAGTTTCGTGCGTCCGTCTGAAAATTAAGAAAAGCCGTATGATTTTT
>JAISES010000232.1 GCA_031263965.1 Prevotella sp.
GCAATTGCCAGCGAATGACACTGTATGCCCCCATTTTAGACATAATACCGGCTAATAACATAGTGCCGATAGCAGGAGCCTTACTGTATACATTGGCTTGCCACATATGAAACGGGAAAATCGGTATCTTAATCGCATAAGCAAGGAAAAATGCCAGAAATATCCATATCTGCTCCGTTTGAGTCAGGTTGGCATTGAGGAACGCTTCTAGCTCAAAACTTCCGGTTTTCACATATAAATAGATTATAGCCGCCATCATAAACAGCGATCCCATAAATGTGAATAAAAAGAAAGTCATTGCTGCTTTACGTCTTTTCACTATCTCTCCATTACCCCACAAGACAACAATAAAGTAGATAGGCACAAGCGACATTTCCCAGAAAATATAATACAACAATGCATTACTACTCAGGAATGTTCCTACCATGGCAAATGACATAAACATGACAAGGCTATATAACGATTTCCCGTTTTTTAACTCCCGTGCCTGTGTTGCTATCAGGATAACAGGAACAAGGATAGTGGTGAGCAACAACATGGCTATGGACAGTCCGTCGGCCTTGAGCGAGAAAGATATATCCGGATTACTTATCCAGTTTACACTAAAAGTTGTACCTGTAGCTCCGTAATTCAAATAAAGGGCTATTGAGAAAATCGCAGCGGCAACGCTAAATAGTATCGCGACTTTTGACGCAAAACGGTTTCCCGACAGATAAGTAACTATTGAGCCGGCTAACAGTATAATCAATATAATAGCTATATTCATACGATAATTTAGTTTTTAATGGACGTATGGAACCCGCATGATTTTTATTATCATGGACTTTGGCGATTTGACAAAAATCATGCTTCGTTTCATATTCTTTCAGTTTATACAAGGAATAAATAGATTACTAACGAGCTGAATCCCAACACAAAGAAAAATAGGTAGAAACCAAGACTTCCATTCTGCAATTTTCTGGCAGGGAACGACAATACTTCTACAATCCCCCCGCCGATCTTGAAAATATTTTTGATCGCAGGTTCTACGTATTTGTTGAATATATCTGCTAACGCATATATGGGTTTTGTAATAAATTTCCTGTATATTTCATCTACATAATATTTGTTATACAGGACTTTTGCAAAACCTGTAATATCTTTATCTTCTGCCGGCACTTCCGATTTTTTTACATACTTGACATAAGCAATAGTAAGCCCTGCAAAAGCCAGAATGATGGATATAAGCATTACGCCATACTCCTGAAATCCGGACGAATGCTCTTCGGCTATTGCTAATCCCGGCAACACGGGTTCTAAATAATGATTGAGCCAACTAAATCCGGGTATGCCGATAACCCCTCCTACAACCGATAATATAGCCAGTACAATAAGAGGAATAGTCATAGTCTTAGGCGATTCGTGTAAATGGCGGGCTTGTTCTTCCATACCTCTAAAGTCTTTGTAAAAGGTAAGAAACAGTACGCGGAAAATGTAGAATGCCGTCATCAGGGACGCAACAGCAGCAATACCCCATAACCAGACATTATGTTCAAATGCCGTCAGCATGATTTCATCTTTGGAAAGGAATCCTGCCAACGGCGGTATACCTGCTATGGAAGCGGCTGCCGCAACAAACGTAGCGTATGTTACCAGCATCTTTGTTTTCAAGCCTCCCATTTTGCGCATATCCTGTTCTCCACCCATGGCATGAATTACCGATCCTGAACCCAGGAAGAGGCAAGCTTTAAAGAATGCATGCGTAATAACATGGAATGCTGCTATGCTATATGCGCCCATCCCCACGGCAAGGAACATAAAACCCAACTGTGAGATGGTAGAATATGCCAATACTTTTTTTATATCTGTCTGTACAAGGGCTACAGATGCGGCAAACAGCGCCGTTACCGCACCTACGGCAGCTATAAGCATTTGCACATCCGGAGTCATATCGAACACGAAATTGAGACGGATTACCATAAATACACCGGCAGTCACCATCGTGGCGGCATGGATCAGAGCCGATACGGGAGTCGGCCCGGCCATTGCATCGGGCAACCACGTATAGAGTGGGATCTGAGCGCTCTTTCCTGTTGCTCCTACAAATAAGGCAAGTGTGCCGAGCCCGAGCATGGAAGATATTTCCGGATTCGAAGAAGTGGCAACAGCAACTTTCAATGTTTCATAATCTACTGTATTGAACAAATATGACAATACGGAGATACCGATTACAAAGCCCAAGTCTCCAATACGGTTCGAAACAAAGGCTTTCTTTGCCGCATCATTATTCTTATGATCCTGCGACCAGAATCCAATGAGGAAATAGGAACATAACCCGACTCCTTCCCAACCGATAAACATTACCAACAGATTGCTTCCCGTTACTAATACCGACATAAAGAATATGAAAAGGTTCAGATAAGCAAAATAACGGTCTATACGCTCATCGTCTTTCATATACCCGATCGAATAAACATGGATCAAAGCGCCGATACCTGTTACAAACAAAAGCCAAAGGAGTGATAACCGGTCGAGGGTAAATGAAAGGTTTGTGGTAAATTCGCCCAGCGCCATCCATTCGAAGAGATCGACACGTACAGGTTCTTCCGTAGATAGTATACGGATAAAAAACATTAAAGAGATTACAAAGCTTATAACTACAGCTATTGTAGCTATAACCCCTGTACGGGAACGCCCGATAATGCTCTTTCCAATCAACAGATTGATAAGAAAACCTACAAACGGACTGAGCAGAAGTACTAATACTAATATCTTATCCATGCGATTATCCCTTTAAGTGTTTCAATTCATCAATATCGGTCGTACCTGTATTTCTGTATATAGCGACTAAAATAGCCAGCCCGATTGCAACTTCCGCGGCCGCAACAGCCAGCGAGAAGATTACAAATACCTGTCCGCCGGTATCCTGATGGTAAACAGAAAAAACCGCAAGCAACATATTTGCTGCTGCAAGCATTAGTTCAACCGACATGAGCATGACGATTGTACTACGGCGAAACAATACCCCCAGCGCTCCAATACAAAACAGCAGGATGGAAAGGTATATGTAATTGCCGATACCTATTTGTTCTAATATATTATTCAACATAAGATATATTTCAAGATTTCAAGATTTCAAAATTTCAATATTAAGATAAACTTTTCCATTCTTTTATCATGGCTTTGCCCTCTCCTCCCCATTTTGGGGGAGCTCAGGATGGGGTGCTACACTTTTTTCTTTTTTAGAAATCAATACAGCCCCTATCATAGCAGTAATCAACAGTATGGATACGAACTCGAATGGCACGAGATATTCATCCAACAGCACCTGCCCGATAACGTTTACCGAGCTATAATCCTGTCCTTCGGCTTTGTATGTTTCAATTACCGGCGTAGACTTTATCAATGCCGCCAGTAAAACCAACGCCATCAGGCAAGCCGATACGGTAGCCGCCACACGGCTTAGTACCTTTTTCTTCGGTTCATGCTGTTCGCTCAAATTCATCAGCATCAGGGTAAAGAGCAACAATACCATGACCGCTCCCGCGTAAACAACAATATTGATCACCGAAAGAAACAATGCGTTCAGCAACAGGAAATGTCCTGATATGGAAAAAAAGCACATAATCATGTACACCGCGCTATGTACCGGATTCTTCGACAGTACCGTCAGAAGTCCGGTTCCGAGTGTAATTGCCGCTAAAATGTAAAAAATAATAGTAATCATATATTTTAACTTAATGACATTGTGATTCAGGAGGCACAACCAGCTTATCTTTACCATAAATAAAGTCAGCCCGTTCCAGTTTCGGTTTCACCAGCTTTTTCGACTTGGTAAGGAATATGGCTTCTTTGGGACAAGCGTCCTCACACAATCCGCAGAAAATACATCGCAGCATATTTATTTCATACACTGCCGCATACTTCTCTTCGCGATAAAGGTGTTCCTCTCCCCTCTTACGTTCGGCCGCTATCATCGTGATAGCCTCCGCAGGGCAGGCCAAAGCGCATAATCCACATGCCGTACAACGTTCACGCCCCTGACCGTCGCGCATAAGGACATGCTGTCCGCGATAGACAGGGCTGAACTCGCGTTGCTGCTCAGGATATTGTATCGTAACTTTCTTTTTAAAGAAGTGCTTTATCGTAATACCCAATCCCTGCACAATAGCGGGCAGGTAAAGCCGTTCTTTCAAGGTCATTTTTTTATCAACGACCCCAGCTTTTCGTCCCGATAACGATATATCTTTTATTGACATAGGCTCCTCCCCCACCCCTCCAAAAGAAGGATTTTTGTATTTTTTGTATTTTTTATATTTTGTAAATCTATATTCATATCACTTTTTCCGGTTTCCTCCCCTCCCCCTAAAGGGCAGGGCTGTTAATTTCTGATTTTAAACACAGAGTAAAAAGAGTAAGAGGAGTTCTTTATTTCATTATTTTTCAGGATAATATAAAATACTATTTTCAGATAAAGATAAAAAACTATTCTTTAATAAAAACTCTTTTAAACTCCTTTCACTCTGCGTTTTATTATAATCGAACCATATAGCACTTAACAGCCTTGCCCCGCGAGGGGTGCTGGGAGGGTTGCTATAACAGCGTGAAGATTCCTACAAGGAAAATATTAATTATTGCCAGAGGGAACAGTATCTTCCACCCCAGTTTCATTAGTTGGTCATATCTGAATCTCGGTATTGTCCAGCGTACCCACATATAGAAGAATATGAAGAATGATGTTTTTGCCAGAAGAGACAATACCGCGAAAATATTCGCAAT
>JAISES010000272.1 GCA_031263965.1 Prevotella sp.
AACAGTTTCGAAAGGAGAGGTAAGCCAATGTGAATGGATTCCCGATATGCCTGAAAAAGGAGAGTATGCGGTTTATGTATCTTATCAGACATTGCCGAACAGTACGGATGGCGCGCGCTATTCGGTTTACCATTCAGGCGGAAAGACGGATTTCAGTATCAATCAGAAAATGGGTGGCGGTACCTGGATATTTTTAGGATTTTTTACTTTCGATAAGGGGAAAAATGAGAACGGCAAGATCGTATTGACCAACGGGGATAGCAAGCCGGGACGTATTCTTACAGCCGATGCCGTCAAAATAGGAGGGGGGATGGGCAATATAGCCCGCCTGCCTCATTCAGGCGGCATTGTAACGGATAATATAAAAAGCTCGGAGGCGATAGATGGCAGTAATCGCAGGGAATTACCGGCGATCGATTATAAACCGGAGACCAGCGGTTATCCGCGATATACCGAGGGAGCCCGGTACTGGCTACAGTGGGCGGGAGCTCCCGACAGTATATACAACAGGAGCGGGAGTAAGAATGATTATACGGACGATTATCAAAGCCGTGGATTCTGGGTGAATTATATCGCAGGCGGTTCTTCAGTATCGCCCGGATCCGTGGGATTGAATGTGCCTGTCGATCTGGCAATGGCTTTCCATACAGATGCAGGAATCACATATAATGATTCCATAATCGGTACTCTTGGAATATACATGACGCATACTAACGGCGAAGTGTTTGAAAATGGCAAAACACGCTGGGCTTCAAGGGATCTTACAGATGCCATTATGGATGAAATAACAAAAGATATCCGTCGTGAATATGAGCCTGAATGGACGCGCCGCTATATGTGGAACCGTTCTTATAGCGAGTCCCGTGTGCCTGATGTGCCGACTATACTTCTTGAATTGTTGTCGCACCAGAATTTTGCCGATATGAAATATGGGCTCGATCCCCGTTTTCGTTTTACGGTCAGCCGCTCTATTTATAAAGGAATGTTGAAATTTGTTGCCGGGCAATATAATTATGAATATGTTGTACAGCCGCTTCCTGTAAAGTCGTTTGGAGCGGAATTTACAGGAGAAACACAGGTTAATCTTATGTGGAAGCCTGTTGAGGATATTGCAGAACCTACTGCAAAACCGGATAAATATATTGTTTATACACGCGTTGGCGATGGCGATTTTGATAATGGAGTTATTGTGCGTGATACAAAACTCGATTTAGCTATCGGGAAAGATAGAATGTATAGTTTCAAAGTTGCAGCAGTAAATGACGGCGGCGAAAGTTTCCCGTCAGAGATACTTTCTGTGTACAGGAAATCGAATGAAAAAGGACAGGTCCTGGTTGTGAATGGTTTCGACCGTTTATCTGCGCCATATAGTTTTGTTACAAAAGATAGTCTTGGCGGTTTTGTCGATTTCATCGATCATGGTGTTCCGGATAAGAAAGAGTATAATTATATAGGAAGCCAATATGAATTCAGGCGCAGGATTCCGTGGATGGACGATGATGCGGCGGGTTTTGGAGCAAGTAATGCCAATTTTGAGACAACAGTCATTGCCGGAAATACGTTTGATTATCCGGCTATTCACGGGAAAGCTATAGCAAAAGCGGGTTACTCTTTTATCTCGGCCGGCCGCGATGCTGTTACCGGTGGATTTGTAGATATGAACCGGTACAAACTGGTTGATGTCATATTAGGTAAGCAAAGACAAACTAAGATCGGTAGGGGCGTACACCCTGCTGAATTCAAAATTTTCACTAAAGATTTCCAGGATAAAATTACGGCATATTGCAAACAGGGGGGAAATATTTTTGTCAGCGGGGCGTATGTTGCTTCCGACTTCTGGGATACTGAAAATGCCGGTAATGAAGATAAGGCGTTTGCTACTGACGTGTTAAAATATAAATGGCGAGTGGGTAGGGCAGCAGTAGAAGGTAAAGTAAAGGGCGTATTATCCCCGTTTGCCTCCATTACAGGGAATTATGAATTTTATACGAAGCTGAATCCTGTATTTTATGCCGTAGAATCGCCGGATGCGATCGAGCCGGCAGGAGATAATTGTTACACCGTATTCAGATATGCCGAAAATAATCTAAGTGCAGGAGTAGCCTATTCCGGCGATTATAAAACCTGCATACTGGGTTTCCCTTTCGAAGTTGTAAAAGATGAGGCAGGAAGAGATCATCTTATGGAAAGTATTCTTTCATTTATATTCCAATAGGGTTCAAGTTATTAAATGGAAGATAATGGAAAGGAGGCTGTCTCACAAGGTCTTTTACACGTCATTGCGAGGGCGATAGCCCGAAGCAATCCAGTGGCGCTACCCCGAAAGGACAATGTCCTACGACATTGAAAGCAAATGAAACGATGCCCTACCTTACATGGCATTGAAGAATACAACAGGCTGAAAGCCTGATATATCATAGCCCAAGGCAACGCCTTGGGTAAAGGAACAAACACCTTTACGCCCTGAAAGGGCATAATCAATGATCCACTTTCTGATTATGCCCTTTCAGGGCGCCGTTTCATTCTCGTTCAAAATCGTAGGGCGTTGCCCTGTGCTGGGATATATAAGGCTTTCAGCCTTAACTTAATGACATTGCCCGAAAGGGAGGGAGTGGCCTCCCCTTTTTGGGGGCAGGTTGGAGGGGGTGACTTTTCACTCCATTCGCACTGACGGGAATTCTATCTTTTGGGACATACCCTTTTTATTTAAATTGTTAGTAATCAATATTCTACAAGTGTCCGTTTTCGCGATGATATTCTATCAGTCCTTTGATTGGGTTCTCGATTATTACATCGATATAGATTCCCAGTTCCTGGGCTGTTTCCCTTAATATAAATGAATACATTTTCGCTACCGACCCGACAAACCGGATCGGATATTCGGTGCATTCGTATTGTAAAATGTTTCTTTCAAAGAAAGATCTCAGATTACGCCGCACCAGGTTATTTACATATGGATGCTCCAGATATTCATATAAAAAGAACGATAATACAGACAGCAGTTTATTGGGAAAAGGCTTGGAGTATATATAATCCATTATTTCATCGGGATCTATCTTATATTTTTTATAGAACGGGCCGATTAATTCCTGTGGCGCCAACCCTTTTAAGCAATCGGACAAAAAGAACTTTCCGAGCGAAGCTCCACTGCCTTCGTCGCCCAATATGTATCCCAGCGATTTGACATTTTTTACAATGTTCTCTCCGTCGAAAAAACAAGAGTTCGACCCTGTTCCTAAAATGCAGGCAATACCTGCTTCGTTTTGAAATAAAGCGCGGGCAGACCCCAGGAGGTCGCTCTCTATAATTGACGGTGTTTTAAATTGAGCTTCCAGTGATGCTTTGACTACATTCTTCTTTTCAAGAGAGGAACATCCGGCCCCGTAAAAGTATATATTGTTGAATTTTGTTTTGAAGAAAACCGGAGGTAGTTGCAACCGAACGAGCCTGCTAATCTCTTTTCTTGTTTGGAAAAAGGGATTAATACCAT
>JAISES010000295.1 GCA_031263965.1 Prevotella sp.
CGTTTTTGTCATGCTGACGGAAGGAAGCATCTCGTGTATATTTTGTTTTGGAGAAACGAGATCCTTCGTTCCTCAGGATGACAGAGAGTATGTTGTGATAATTATTATTGATAACTTAACTCCGTGAAATTAAACTTTGTGTGACTCCGTGTTTAAAAATATGTACTGTGAATACTTGTAAACCAATATGATAACATTATATTAAATATAAACTCTATTGATTTTTAATTTTTTGTAAAATTATATACAGATGAAAAATAAGATATTATCAGCATTTTTATTCATCCTGCCCGTATTTGTTTTTTCTCAGTCTGCCGAAGAAAAAGGGCTTTCGACAATAATCGGGTACGATGCCAAACGATTTATAACTATTTTGGCAAGTGATAGCCTCGAAGGACGAAAAGGCGGAGAACCCGGAGGATTGAAAGCCGCGGAATATATTCGTGCCGAACTGAAAAGTATGGGTGTAAAACCTTGGAAAAAAGATTATTTTCAGCCTTTTACCAGCACAAGTTTAAGAGCTACATCAAACGAAATGCGTAATGTCTTGGGATATATCAGGGGGAAGAATGCATATGAAGTAGTGATGGTAGGTGCACATTATGATCATCTCGGTATAAGAAAAACGCCGGTAGATAACGACAGTATATTCAACGGAGCGGACGATAATGCCTCGGGTGTGGCAGCCGTATTGCAGGTGGCTAAGGCTTTTATGGCTTCGGGGCAACAACCCGGACGGACGATCATTTTCGGATTCTGGGATGGCGAAGAGATGGGGCTGTTAGGTTCATATCACTTTGTAGACGATTATTTCAAAAATATACCTGTCCCGTTAACAGCAGCGCCTGAGATAAAGGCATATATCAATTGCGATATGGTGGGCAGGAACAAAGATGATAATACGAAGCATGTTATCGCCTACTATTCTCCCGCGAAAGAAATATTCCGGACGTGGATAAACGATGATATAGAGGATTATAATCTAAACCTGGAACCGGAATTCCGTTCAATGGACAATCAGAACGGAGGCAGCGACCATATGCCGTTTATGTCGGAGGGAGTGCCTATCATCTTTTATCATACCGACCTGCATAAAGACTATCACAAACTCACCGATCATGCCGATAAAATAAACTTCGGCAAGGTCACCGAAATAGCCAAAGCCATTTTCCTGAATATGTGGCATATGGCTAACGAGGATATTTGGTAATTTCAGAAACAATTTCTGAGTTATACCATTATAGCGTCATTGCGAGGGTTCTCCGAAGCAATCCAACGGTTTTCCGGATTGCTTCACCTTTCAGGTTCGCAATGACGAAGACGAATTTTAATGGCGTCATCTTCGGGGTAAAACCTCTGTTTATCCGTTATACTTTCTCTGATATTTAATCGATTAACTCTTTCAGATATACAGCCATTTCCTGCTGTATTTTCTCAGCTTCTGCCGCGGCTGCAAAGGCAAAATTAAGGGTGTTATCCGCATAAATGATCGCGCGTGAGGAGTTTACTAAAAGTCCGCATTGACCGGTCATCCCGTACTTTACAACCTCTTCCAGACTTCCTCCTTGCGCGCCAACTCCGGGAACAAGCAGGAAATGATTCGGAGCATATTTGCGTATACCGGCAAACATTTCGCCTTGTGTAGCTCCCACTACAAACATAAGTTGCTCGTCGGTAGCCCACTCTTGCGATTTTTTCAATACTTTTTCATACAGGTGTTCACCGTTAGCATCAGTCGTCAATTGAAAATCCATTGAGCCCTTATTGGATGTAAGAGCCAGAAGAATAACCCATTTATTAGGATACTTAAGGAATGGAGCCACACTATCTTCCCCCATATAAGGAGCGACTGTTACAGCATTGGCCTTCAGATGTTCGAATGCCGAAGCAGCATACATTTCCGAGGTATTACCAATATCTCCGCGCTTAGCATCCAATATAATAAATTGATCGGGATATTTTGTACGGATATATTCGATAGTCTTCTCCAATGCTACGATACCTTTAATACCCAAACTTTCGTAGAAAGCGGTATTTGGTTTATAGGCGACGCAATATTTCGCAGTGGCATCTATAATTTTTACATTAAACGCGTATACAGGGTCTTCCTCCTCAAGCAAATGAGACGGAATTTTTTTTATGTCGGTATCCAGCCCTATACACAGGAAGGATTTTTTCTTTTTAATATTATCGAATAATTCTTGTTTTGTCATAACTCACTCTCTTTTAATCGTTCTGCATTTTCTGCTATTATCAATTGGTCTATTACCGGTTGTATTTCCCCATCCATAATAGCCAATAAGTTATACAACGTCAGGTTTATGCGATGGTCGGTAACCCTGCCTTGCGGATAGTTGTACGTCCTGATCTTGGCCGAACGGTCACCTGTAGATACCATTGTCTTTCTCTTCGATGCTATTTCAGCCTGATATTTCGATAATTCTATATCGTACAACTTAGTCCTCAACATCTGCATAGCCAACTCCCTGTTAGCTAACTGCGAACGTGCCTGTTGACAGACAACTACCAAACCCGAAGGTCTATGTGTCAGTTGCACTTTAGTTTCCACCTTGTTTACATTCTGCCCGCCTGCCCCACTCGACCGGGCCGTTTGCATATCTATGTCCGCCGGATTTATATCCACGTCCACCTCTTCAGCCTCGGGAAGAACAGCCACCGTTGCTGCCGATGTATGTACGCGTCCCTGAGTTTCTGTTGCCGGCACACGCTGTACACGATGTACACCCGATTCATATTTCAGGATTCCGTATACACCCTCGCCTGTTACGGTAAAGATAATTTCCTTATATCCGCCGGATGTGCCTTCTGTTAAGCCCGTAATTTCGGTTTTCCAACCTTTCAGTTCACAGTATTTCATATACATGCGGTAGAGATCTCCGGCAAAAATAGCAGCTTCATCCCCCCCTGTGCCTCCTCTGATTTCCAGGATAGCATTCTTACTATCCTGCGGATCGGAAGGAATAAGTAAAAGTTTTATTTCTTCTTCCAGCTGAGGTAAGCGGTCATTCGCTGTATCGAGCTCTTCTTTTGCTATTTCCCTGAGTTCAGCATCATTTTCAGTATCCAATATACCTTTGGCTTCATCGATTGTTGCAACCAATTGTTTATATTCGTTTCGTGCATTGCTTATTTTTTCAAGATCGCGATATTCTTTATTCAGCTTTACATAACGCTTCATATCTGCAATCACAGAAGGATCTGTTATCAGTTTACCTATTTCTTCGAAACGTATAACGAGAGCATCCAGTTTTTCCAATAAGGAGTGTTGAGCCATATATTTTTAATGTTCTCTATAAAATTCAGAGCGCAAAGGTAACGATTATAATAATCGGACAATAAGCTTTAGGCCAAATTTATCCTTATAAATAAGAGTTTTTATTCAAAGAAAGTAACTATTAATTGCGCTTTCTGTAAGTTTGTATTTCCATAGGGCTTTGCAGGTTGCTTGGAAGATGCCCGGCTGTATTCAGTTGCAGGGAAGACAGGGTAGAGCTATGCAGTTGCCGTAAGATAAGTATAGCAAGTGTTGTAAGAGATTATATCGAGGATAATTATTCGGGTTGTTTGTGTCCTGAGTGTTTGGAAGAAACGAATGTGTCTTTTTATGCCTTTGATGTAAATCCCGGATTTCTAAGCAAGAGTAAAAATGATTAGTCGATAAGCGTCTACAAAACAACAAGATAGTAAAAGCTTGTTTTGAATTTACATTTTATT